>NZ_CAXBOC010000310.1:0-6942 GCF_963976465.1 uncultured Cyclobacterium sp.
AAAACTCACTCCACTACTGAGAATAGCTATGATCTCAGTCCGTCCTGCCATTTTAGAAGTAATGAAGATCACAGAAATAAAGACGGTAATTGGTGTAAGTAAGTTGTTTAGATAAAGGCCATAGTTGAGCATGTATTGCAAAATCTCAGAAGCAGGCACTTCATTCCGAATATAGGTATCATTCTTTTCGGTAAAATCTAGTACCAAAACGACCATAATCAACATCAAAACCACAAACAAATAGGTTTTGAGAAAATCTTTGATGATTAACTTATCCAATAACTTCATACCAATTGGTCTTTCTCTAGTCTTGCAAATGAAACGGCTACATTAAAAGGAATCTTATAATCTTCGGCTTACTTTTTCTACCATCGCATTTTTCCAAGAGGTAAAATCTCCTGCTTGGATGCGTTCTCTAGCCTGTGTCACCAACCAAAGATAGAAGGATAAATTGTGAATGCTCGCGATTTGAGCAGCAAGCATTTCTTTACTTATGGTAAGGTGCCTAAGGTAGGCTTTCGAATAAAAATTACTTACATGAGAATGAAAGCCACTGTCAATGGGTGAAAAATCCATTTTCCACCTTTCATTCCGAATATTGATAATACCTTCGGTTGTGAAGAGCATGCCATTCCTAGCATTCCTGGTAGGCATCACACAATCAAACATATCAATCCCAAGCGCTATGGATTCCAAAATATTGGCCGGTGTCCCTACCCCCATAAGGTACCTGGGTTTCTCTTCAGGCAATATATCCGTCACCAAATCTGTCATTTCATACATCATTTCGGCCGGCTCCCCGACAGACAACCCTCCAATGGCATTGCCTTCTCTGTCCTGATCACTTACAAAACGCGCAGCATCCTGTCGCAGATCTTTAAAAGTACTTCCCTGAACAATAGGAAACAAAGATTGACTATAGCCATATTTCCCGCTAGTGCTATCAAAGCGCTCTATGCATCTTTTCAACCACCTATGGGTGAGATGCATGGAGTTTTTGGCATAACTCCATTCACAAGGATAAGGGGTACATTCATCAAAGGCCATGATAATATCGGCTCCAATGGTACGCTGTATATCCATTACAGATTCCGGGGTAAAATGATGTTTTGAACCATCGATATGGGATCTGAAAACCACCCCTTCTTCATTTATTTTCCTGTTTCCTTCCAAGGAGAAAACCTGATACCCTCCACTGTCAGTTAGGATAGGGCTAGACCAGCCGATAAATTTATGCAGGCCTCCAGCTTTTTCAAGCACTTCCAAACCGGGTCTAAGATAAAGGTGATAAGTATTACCCAAAATAATCTGAGCTTTCACATCATAAGTCAATTCTCTTTGGTGAACAGCCTTCACAGAACCTGCGGTCCCTACAGGCATAAAGATCGGTGTTTGAATGGTACCATGATCGGTTTGTATTTCACCGGCTCTGGCTTTTGACTTTTGATCTTTACTTACAAGTTTAAATTTCATTCCTCCCTTTCATTGAATTATCCCTCATTTACTTATTATATTTGAATTCGAATTAGGCAGTAGTGAAATTCTTAGGCATTGAAAATACTATAGAATAAGTCAATATTTTCATTTTTCCCAATATTTTCCCTTGCTATATTTCGATCTTCAGCTATTCAGTTCTCTTTTTAATTGAAACAAGCCTAACGGAAAGTCAATGCTTGCCACAAATGGAACACAAAAATAACTGCAATAAAACAAAAATTTGAGCTTTTTGAATTAATCTTATAGAACTGACAGTAAGCATAAATATGGAAAACACATTATGGTGGATATTTTTTTTGGCTGCAGGGCTACAGTTTACTTACTTGATGGTAGTTTTTGGCAGGTTTGCATTTTTTTATAAAAGGCAGGAAGAAACTGAGCAAGACTTAAATTTGAGTGGGGTAACTGTAATTATTGCAGCAAAGAATGAAGCCGCACACCTGAATGACCTTATACCCTTACTAATGAAGCAGGACTACCCTACCTTCGAAGTATTGGTAGTAAATGATTGTTCAACAGATGAATCTGAGGATATTTTAAGGGCACTGTCCAGCAAATATGACCAGCTAAAAATTGTAAACATTCGGTACACTCCCCAGCATGTAACAGCCAAAAAGTACGCCCTTACACTAGGTATAAAAGTTTCAAAATACGATTCAATCCTATTGACAGATGCAGATTGCAGGCCGGTATCCTCACAATGGATCAGAAGGATGTCTGCTCCAATACGCAATGAAGGTAAAACTTTTGCTCTTGGTCATGGCTCTTACCTGACACTTCCCGGCTTATTGAACAAAATCATCCAATATGAAACCTTATTGACAGCCATTTACTATTTTTCTTTCGGTTATTGGAAGTCTCCTTTTATGGGCGTAGGAAGAAACCTATGTTACCGAAAGGATTTTTTCATGGAAAAGAAGGCTTTTAAATCCCTCTGGCATATAGAAGGGGGTGATGATGACTTGTTTGTAAACAAATACGCCACTGCAGCAAACACGGCAATTGTTGCACAGCCTGATAGCATCACCATCTCTCAACCTAAGACCAATTTTAAGGACTATTTTACACAAAAGAAAAGGCATTTCCATGCCGGCAAATATTATCGTACTAGAGACAAACTAAAACTCGGTTTGTATTCGTTAAGTCATTTAGTATTCTGGTCTTCTGCTATAGGAATTGTAATTCTTGAAAGCACTTGGGAACCAATTGCCCTGGTATTGGGGTTAGTTTTCTTTAGAGCAATGCTCCAATATTTAATTATTCACCGGGTTAGAAAAAAATTAGAGGGGACTGGGAAGGTAATATGGACCTTATTTTTTGATTTGATGTACATGATTTATTTTTGGACCTTGGGAACAAAAGGTTATCTGTCAAAAACAGTTAAATGGAAATAAACGAAAGAAGTTTTTCAGATAAAGCGTTAGAAGATTTCGAATTGATCGACAAAGCGGTCAATGACAAAGACCAGCAAGCGTACGCCTCGCTCATGAAGCGGTACAAGAAGGCCGTGTACTTTATGATCTTAAAAATGATCAGAGGTGCTGACGATGCCGAAGACCTTACAATGGAAGCTTTTGCTAAGGCCTTTAAAAATCTTCATAAATTCAAAAAAGACTATACGTTTAGTACGTGGCTCTTTAGAATTGCGACCAACAATACCATAGATTTTATACGCAAGAAAAAACTCAAAACGATGAGTTTGAACAACACCATGACTGATGATGGTGGCAATGCAGTAAATATCGATGTGGAAGATGATGACAACAATCCTCAGGATGAGTTTATCAAAACGCAAAGAAAAGAAATGGTGAGAATCTTTGTAGACAAGCTACCTGCAAAATACCGAAAACTAGTAAAACTCAGGTATTTTGACGAATTGTCCTATGACGAAATTGCCGCCGAACTAGACAAACCTCTGGGTACAGTAAAAGCACAACTGCACCGTTCCAGGGAATTGCTCCTAGAAATCGCTCAAGGGAAAAATAAACACATCTAATTCAATGAATCCAGACCACAAGCTGATCCAGCAATACTTCCCTGAATTGAACGCCCAACAGAAGGAGCAGTTTGCACACATGGGAGAACTTTACCTTGATTGGAACAGTAAAATTAATGTTATCAGCAGGAAAGATATGGACAGCTTCTATGTTCACCATGTATTGCATTCTTTAGGCATCGCCAAGACAGTTTCTTTCAAGCCTGGAACCAAAATACTTGACATAGGCACCGGGGGAGGTTTTCCGGGAATACCGCTGGCTATTCTTTTTCCGGAAGTTCAGTTTCATCTGGTGGACTCCATAGGAAAAAAAATATCCGTGGTAAAAGATGTGGTCAAGCAGTTGGGCTTAAAAAATGTAGAGCCCCAACAGGTCCGTGCTGAAAATTTAATGAGTAGAAAATATCATTTTGTAGTAAGCCGTGCCGTAACGCAAATGGAGAAATTTTATCCTTGGGTAAAAGGCAGGTTCAGAAAAGAAGATGTTCATGAGGAGTTCCAGAATGGAATTCTGTACTTAAAGGGTGGAGATGTGGATGAAGAACTAGAAGCCCTACACCTAAATTATGTAAGCTATCATCTTGAGGACTACTTCAAAGAACCATTTTTTGAAACCAAAAAGGTGGTCTATATTCCTTATGAATGCAAAAGGTAAGTCAAATATAAAGGCCATTCTTTTTCAACTACATAAAAAAATAACCCGGTAAAGGGGTCTGTAACGACTCTTTTCCCGGGTTATTTTTTTGCTACAAGGAGCTAATTTTTCATTTTACCAGAACGATTTCAATGCTGGATTCACTCACGGTAAGCCCTTCTTCTTGTAAGCTTTCAAAATCAGAAGCATCAATATCTCCTTTTAGCTTAAGCATATTTGCAGAATTGTCAACAACATTTAGTATTACTGCCTCTTCATTATCCGTAATTACCAATTCATCACCAATCAGTTCCCAATTACCCGAAAAGATTTCAACACCATTCACTGGGATTTCCTCACTTTGGAGTGGTACTCCCAATGCACTTACCGAGACATCAAATACAAAACTTCCGGTGGCAGAAACCAGTTGATCGCCATCACCGAAAGTTAGGCTCATGTCATAATCTTGACCTACTCCGTCTATGCTTACAGGCACATTCGTAGATGAGCCTGGCACCTCAACAGTTCCTCTTCCTGTTAAGGTAGCCTCCTGAAGCTCCCATTCGGTATTGGCCAATACTAGCAGAGGCTTTTCGCTGTCTGCGTCGCTCGTACAACTCCAAGTAAATAGGAATGCCAATAATAAAAGTGAATATAGGGGAGTTTTCATGGCTTTAATTATTTCTTTTTATAGGTAATTTTAACTGGCACTCCGGTAAAATCAAAATTCTCTCTCAACCTATTTTCCAAAAATCTGGTATAAGGAGATTTAATATATTGTGGTAAGTTACAGAAAAAGGCAAACACCGGGTTTTTGGTAGGCAATTGGGTAATGTATTTAATTTTTATATACTTCCCTTTATTTGCCGGCGGTGGATACTTTTCTATTTCCGGTAATAACAACTCATTCAATTTAGATGTAGCTACTTTCCTTTGCTTATTATCATAAACGTTCATCGCCAATTCCATGGCTTGATAAATCCTTTGCTTGGTAAGTGCAGAAATAAAGATAATAGGTATCCATTTATTTTCACCCAACTTTTCGGTCATATTGTCCTTAAACTTTTGCATGGTCTTATGGTCTTTCTCCACCAAATCCCATTTGTTCACCATGATCATCAAGCCTTTATTGTTTTTTATAGACAAAGAGATTAGGTTAACATCTTGAGCTTCCAAGCCTCTGGTGGCATCCACCATAATAATGATCACATCCGAATCTTCAAGGGTTCTTAAAGATCGCATGACAGAATAAAACTCAATGTCTTCTTTTACTTTGGATTTTTTTCTAATACCGGCAGTATCCGTAAGTATATAATCCTTCCCATACAATTGGTAGCGTGTATGGATAGCATCTCTGGTTGTTCCTGCCTCATCTGTGACGATGGATCTTTCTTTTCCTATTAAGGCATTTAGAAAAGAGGATTTACCGACATTTGGCCTACCCAAAATCGCTAATTTAGGAATCCCTTCATCGGGGTCTCTTTCTCCCTCATCAGGAAATTTTTGAATTACATCATCCAGTAAATCTCCCAAGCCACTCCCACTGGTTCCGGTAGTCGGGTAAATGATTTCCTCTCCTATCCCAAGGGCATAAAACTCATTGGCCATCAGCATACTCTCCATATTATCTGCCTTATTGGCCACGATAAAAACAGGCTTATCTGTACCTCTTAGTTCTTTGGCAAACTCTGCATCCAAATCGGTAAGCCCTACCATACAATCCACTACAAACAGGATCACTGAAGCCTCTTCTATGGCTAATTTTACTTGCTTACGGATCTCTTTTTCAAAAACATCCTCAGACCCTTTGACATATCCTCCGGTGTCAATTACAGAGAAAAACTTTCCTCCCCACTGTGCATGCCCGTAATGCCTGTCTCTGGTCACCCCACTTAGGTTGTCTTCAATGGCTTTTCTTTCTTCTACAAGTCTATTAAAAAGTGTGGACTTGCCCACATTAGGTCTCCCTACAATTGCTACTATATTGGCCATAATTTTATTTATTATTGGTCGTAACCAAATTTTCTCAGTTTATTTTTATTCTTTCTCCAGTTATCTTCCACCTTTACGAAGGTTTCAAGAAAAACTTTTTTACCAAAAAATTTCTCCATTTCAATCCTGGCTTGTGTCCCCACTCTTTTCAGTGCTTTCCCTTTGTCTCCAATAATTATTCCTTTTTGGCTGTCTCTTTCTACAAAAATCACAGCACGCATTCGAATTAAATTTTCAGTCTCTTCAAAATCTTCTATTCGGACTTCAGTACTGTATGGGATTTCTTTTTTATACTGTACAAATATTTTCTCACGGACAATTTCGGAAGCAAAGAAACGCTCGGGGCGGTCACTTAGTTCTTCTTTGTCATAAAATGGTGGATGTACTGGCAAACGATCCAGAATTTCCTGCAAAATCTTTTGAAGATTAAACCCTTCCAGCGCAGAAATAGGAATTACCACATCGGCATTTATCTTTTCCGTCCAATATTCGGTTACTTCAGCAAGCTTTTCCTCTTTGTTCAGGTCAATCTTATTAATGATAAGTAATACCGGAACCGCTGCAGCATTTATTTTTTTGATAATATCTTCAATTTCTTCGTCATTCTCAAAAAGATCTGTAACAAATACGATTACATCTGCATCTTCGAGTGAAAGGTTTACAAAGCCCATCATGCTTTTGTGCAGTTCATATTTCGGTTTAAGCATGCCCGGAGTATCGGAGAAGACGATCTGATACTCAGGTTCATTCATTATCCCAAGGATCCTGTGCCGTGTGGTTTGGGCTTTGGATGAAATGATAGAAAGTTTTTCTCCAAGCAAGG
>NZ_CAXBOC010000311.1:0-6941 GCF_963976465.1 uncultured Cyclobacterium sp.
CAACACTCCTTTGATGCTTTTTGTATTTTTAATATCATGCAAAGGATTTTTATTTAGTAAAACCAGGTCTGCTTTTTTGCCGATTTCAATAATACCATAATCCTCAATTGCATTTGAATAGGTCGCTGGAACCATAGTTGCACTTTGTAAAGCTTCAAGGTTGGTCAACCCGGAAGAAGTTAATTCGTATAATTCATCATGTAAACTAAAACCGGCAAACACATAAGAGTCGGTAACATCTGTCCCTGCCATAATGGGCACCCCCATGCTGTGCGCCATGGCTACTTGTTTTTTCGAAGCTTCAAAAAATTGTTCACTCACGCTAATGCCTTTTCTTTCGAGATTTTTTTCTTTGTTATGGTCTGTATCATATTTCCACCATAACTGCTTTCTAACCTTGGTTACATATTTTAGATTTTCATTGTCAGTAAACTCATTTTTATGCGCATTGGCTTCAAACTTTAAGGTCTGCAAGGTTGGCGTCCAATAGGCTTTTTCTTGCTGCATTAAACGCATCAATGTTTTTGCTTGGACCGAATCAAACTGTTGTACAATCTTTACTTTGGATTTAGAGAAATATTGCTTCCAATTTGTTGGTTTTTTTAAACTATCGGCCTCTGGGAAGCATTCGTACATGAATATTCGTCCGTGTTCAAAACTTCTTTGTCCTAGGTTAACCGCTTCTTCCAAACTTAGAAACATGGGCTTATGACCCGCCAGATGCAACCCATACTGAGGCGCTTTTAATGCTAATGTTTTATAGGTGTCCTTTGGTAACTGTTGGTACACCTTAATAAAATCTACCCTTTCATTTTTATAAAATTGTAGCAATGAATCTACTTGAGATGGATTTTGCAGTTTAAAAAAGTTTCGTGCGTCTTCAGGAATGGCTTTTTCACCATCCATTTGGTAACTGCTTTGCAACACGTATCTCGGTGTGACCCTAGTGTTGTTCTCTAGTTCTTTATTCCAATGCAAACGCTCTTTACTACCCACCCAATAGCTGTCTTTCTCATTCAATTGACCAGACATATCTCTTACCCCAGTAATGCCATTTGCGATGTACAGTGGATGATGCAACCATTCTGAATGTTGATTGGAATGTGTATGCATGTCCCATAAACCTGGAATTAGGTATTTACCAGTGCCATCGATAATTAAAGCATCATCGGAAGCAGTGATATGCGTAGTATCAATTTTTGTGATACGAGACTGTTCTATCAAAACAAATTGATCCGCAGTAACTTCTCCGGTTACAACATCTACCACATTTACATTTTTGATGATCGTTCTTTCAAAAGCTACTGGTGTTTGCAATGAAGAAGTTGGCCAGAGGTAAGCTGGAATAATTATGGCAATTGCTACGATAATTATTGCAACCACAACCTTAGTAAAGTATATCAGCTTTTTTTTCAATAGACTAGTTTATATGTCCTAAAATCCAATTTGATATTTCTTTCAATGCTATTGGTGAAAATGTCTGTTCTATTGTGCTGTACTCTTCCATTTTACCAGTTTCACTTTCTTGAAAAAAGTGATTCAAACCTTCCAGTTTTAATACTTTGAAGTCTTTGTTTTTTCCTCTGATCAATGCATCCTTAATACCTTTTTGATTTATCTCTGCTACTACTTGAGTATCATTGGTTCCATTAAGGGACAAGACAGGAATATCAAGTTTTTCGATCTCATCGGCTGGATTATAATTATAAAAGTAGCGGACCCACGGAGTGGTTCTCGTTTCAATTAATCCATTAATGATTTGGGATACCTTCTCATCATCACCAACCATAGGCTTTAGGATAGGCGTAATTGTGGCATTATAATGCTCCAAAAGTTCACTTTTAATAACCGATAACTCTTTATCGGAAGCCGCAATTGCTATTGCTTTTCGGATAGCCTGCTCATAGGCTGCTTCATTGGGCACAGGGAATGGTCTCATGCTAATTGACTGAATCAAGGATATTTCGCTGCCCGGAATTCCTGTAGATGCAAGTAATACGATAAAAGACACGTCTTTTGTTTGGTTTGCGGCCAACGGGGCAATTATACCTCCTTCACTATGTCCTATCAGACCAATATTATTTGAATCAATATCAGGTCTGGTCTTTAAAAACGCTACAGCGCTAAGTACATCTGTTGAAAAATCCGCAGTTGTTGCTTCGCTAAAATTACCGGTTGATTTTCCAACACCACGATCGTCAAATCGTAAAACTGCAATTCCTTGTCGAGTTAAATAATCAGCAAGAATCCAAAAAGGCTTGTGATTGGCAACGGTTTCATCCCTGTCTTGCGGACCACTACCACTAATTAAAATTACTACTGGAGATTTTTTATTATTTCGAGGTAAAGTCAATGTACCAGAAAGTGACACATTAGCTTCACTATTCTCAAAAACTACTTCCTCTTCATTGTATGGATATGGTTTTACAGGTTCTTGAGGTCGATTATTTTTAACTTCTGATTTTAGCTCTCCTTGTTTTAAATTTAAAGGAAGTGTATTGGCGCCTTCCGTGAAATTTCCTTTAAACTGTTGGGCATTTTCATAAAAGGTCCCTTCATATGTAATCCCCAAATTAGCACCATCAATAAACAGGACCCCATCTTTAAAAGATGTGTTTTGGGGTTTTAGACCTGCCACTCTTTGTGAAGGAATATCAATAATTGTTTTATGACCATTCTCATCGGTGGATATGTTAAATACAAATTCAATGGATTTGTCTTCGCTTATTTGTACAGTTCCATTCCATCGGCCAGAAATATCCTGTGCATGAATACCTATGGAAAGAAAAAGAAGTGTAAGTACTGATAATATATTTTTCATTGTATGTGTTTTATATGTGTTAAAATTGGAATGTAATTTCCCTGTCCGAATCAAATTCGAATCTTAAATCATTTGGGAAAGGCTTTTGATTAATTGATAATGAGAGGATTATTCCTCTAATTCCTTTAATAGGTCATTTGCCGAATCCATGGAGCCTTTATATTTTTTCAGTACCCATTGCGAGAATATAAATAAGACACCTATGCCCGAAGGCACCAGCCAGTTCAGTTTCTCAGTCATTGTAAATACATCTATTCCTTTTATTATTTTACCAAAAGAAATAACGCATAGTATCAACACGATAAAACTGGTATAAAAACTTACTTTTTGCAGTCGAATGAACTTCACCCTGGCTTTGGCATAAATTGCCAACGCCTCTTTATATGTACCTTTAGAAATCGGAACATTCTTCATCCTTTGAATTGACTTTAAGGAAAGGATGGGCAGCAGCAAACAAGCTACAATGGTTAAGATTCCTGAAAGTTGCAAATACCAGACATCCAATAGATTAAAATTACTGATAAGGAAGATTATCACGGCAAAACAGATTAAAGCACTAATGGTCTCAGGGACCGAAATACTGCGTATTCTATTTTCATATCGTTCCTTGGTCATATCGAAAATTAGTTGATCTGTCAAAATTTCTTGTCGTTCAACCTTCTTGCTCATATCTTCCCAAAGGGATTTCATCTTATCAATTTCCATTTTTAATTTGAGATTTTAATTTTTGTTTGATTCTTCCTAGACGCGTACCAATATTGGTGGTCGTAAAACCGGTGATAGTCGCGATTTCATCATAATTTTTTCCTTCTAAATGCAGTAATATGATACCTCTTTCCACGATACTGAGTTCTTTTATATGCGCATATAAAAGTGCAATACGTTCCTCTGTCAGGGTATCTATTTCATAAGGTCTGTTTAAAAGAAAATTGTCCATGGTTACTCGAGCACCCCTTCTTTTTTCCTTCTTCAAACTACTAATTGCCGTGTTCAACGCAACTCGGTACATCCAAGTACTTACCTTAGCGTTTTCTTTAAAAGAACCATAAGATTTCCAGAGTTGGTACACTATTTCTTGAAATAGATCTTTCTGGTCTTCAACGGTATTGCTATAAAGTCTCGAAACTTTATAGATAATTCCTTCGTTGGCTCTTATGTCCTTGACAAACTTTGTTTTTGAATGCATCAAAAGATAAATTACACTCTATTAGTATTTGAAGCACTTAAAAAATCACAAAAAAGTGATTTTATTTTGAGTAAAAAATTGTAAAATATTGTATTTCAATAATTTAACACTGTAAAAAAAATAACTAAAATTACATTAATAGAGCGCTTTTAAAGGTTGACAAAGTGAATTAGAACTACTTTTTTTGAACACTTTTTAGGTAAGTATTCGGTGTGGCACCCTCTATTTTTTTGAAGAATGTGTTGAAGACTGTTTTAGAGTTAAAACCACTATCATAGGCAACAGCCATTATGGTTAAACCTTTGTTCTCTTCTAGAAGAACGCGCTCTTTGAATTCATTAACTCTAAAGGTATTTACATATTCAGAGAAGTTCTTTTGAAACCCTGTGTTTAGTAATTGAGAAACATAATTGGCAGGAAGTTCTAGGTAGGAAGCTAAATCTTTTAAGGATAGATCAGGATTTAAAAATAGTTTATAATCCATCATGATTTGCTCTAGTTCCTTGCTGTACTTTTTGATTTCATTGGAATCCAGTAAAGCCTGTTTGTACTGCTTTCTCTGTTTGTAGTTTACATTATCGGGAATGGCTTTTAGCATGATATCTTTAAACCTTTTATTATTTTTTAAAGGCTTAAGAATTGGTGATGGATTCAATAATAAAATTAATGGCAACCGGTTATGGTACGCTTGAGTTATTAAATCAACTGCCTTTTCATTTTCACCTAACAAGGCATTAACTAATATCAAAAAAAAATGCCTTATCTACAAGTGCAGTTGTTAAATACGACTCTAGTTCTTTTAATCCATCATTGCACTTTTCCGTTTGATTGAGTTTTGCATAGCACATGGTTTCACCTCCTAATTTGGTGAGGTCTTTCTTAATGTTTGCCAACTGGGTCATTGAAACCTATAATACGTTTCTATACTCCTATGTAAATGGTTGCCAAAATGAATTGTGGCCATCTTTGTTATATGCCGTTTTAATTTAATTCTGCTTGTTCATAGGTCTTATTCCAAAAATCAGTAAATAACCTATCATCCAAAATTCTCCAATGGTTGCGGGTAGCGTAAGAAATCTATTAAAGCTAAACTCAATTCCTGCGTAGCGGATAACGGTGCTAATTAAATAGCCAATACCACCTAGAACAATAACTCTTCCTAACCAGACAGGCATTCTTTTAGATTTGATGACTATATACCCCATAGGAAATAGCCAAAGCCCAAAGAAAAGACCACCAATACCCCAAGCATTTGAAATTATATGTTGAAAAACCTGAATTAGTACAACTTTGTCTTCCATAGCACTTATATCAGAATTGGCAACACCTATTGCAGAAGCGATTGAAATTGCACTTATCATAATGACTAAAGCATTCACCATTCCCCATATACCTAGAGTCCAAGCTTCCCATTCATAATTGTTTTTAAATAATTTAAAGAACCAAACTGCGGTAAGTGCTTGTGATATTACTATAGCAAACTCTAATAGCAACCTAATTCTTGCAGTAGATTTTAGTTCCACTAAATTCGTTAGCGTTTGTTCAGGGTTTCCGGATACAAATATTTCAGAGTGAAAGACCATAAACCCTAAAATCCCTGAAATAGCCATCATTAAATACCATATACCTGTTATTCTTGCAGTTTTAATCGATTGCTTTAGTTCTTTATTTAAACCCATAGATTATTTGTAGTAGTGTTCATAATAAATATGACGGTGTAACAGAATTATTGTTACATTTTCGCTTTAATGGCATATAACTTGTTCAAATAAGCATATGTAAATCTTCAACCAAAAGTGAACTGAATTAGTCTAAAGATAAGTGATGGTTGTGTTAATTAGCCATAATCGGAATTTCAATATATCCATCCCCATACCATTTAATGATTAAAGGCTCCTGCGCATCTTGGATGGTCTCTTCACTGATATCCTTGCCCGTTCCATAGTTTAGTTCTGTAAAGGGTTCCTTGTTGCCATTGATGACCACGACCAAACGGCTGCCTTTACTTATCCTCTTACTCGTCATCCGCACAATGCCAAAAGGGAGTTTTGTTTTTTCACAGGGGGTCAACAATTGTCTTCTCTCAAGGCTATGTGCAAAACTTGCCCTAGCCTTATAGGGTAAGGTCAAAGCAAAGAATTTACCATCAGGGGTCTGCTCAAATAAAACTACCGTATAATCAAAATCTTTCTTGTTGATGGACACCGAGATTTCCCCTCCAAACGAACCGTTTAATTCAAAATCGGATTCAAAAGGTTTTGTAATAAAGGAAAAACCATGCCCTACCATAAGGCTATCCGCAACAATGGTTCTCCAACCACTTGAATTCCATGTCAAATTGCTCCGGTCAGTAAAATCTATGGCTTGCTCCAAATAATCATTGGGATTCACAGGTTGCTTGGAGAGAGTGTAATGTTCATCCTTTCCATTGTTTCCGGTTCCGAACAGGGATGCAAAAGTCACCCCCGAGCGCTCATTTGCCAAATAATACGTCAAGGTATCATTTGCCATGGACTGCAAAGAGGATGCATGGCCCCATGTATTTGCTCCCATGACTTGATAATTGATTTTGTCCTTTAACAATGCCGGCTTCGTCTTTCCCTTTAAAATATGATCAAACCAATCAAATATTAACTCAAGGATGTCGATTTGAGCTACAGGATCAACGTCATACCCAAAAATGTGGCTACTGGGTTTTTCTTGGGCCCCAAAATGGGTGTACGGTCCAATTACTAGATAATGCTCTGCGTTTGTATTGTATTTGGTATGCTCCTTCAAATAATACTGTGTCCCCACTTGCCCCCCATCATAATATCCTGTAGTGGCCAAAACAGGAATATTGATATGGGCAAATTCCTCTTTGTAAGGCATCATGTTTTGCCAATAGGTATCATAAGTTGGGTGCAGTAAACGTTCTCGAAATTGAGGATTGGG
>NZ_CAXBOC010000312.1:0-6932 GCF_963976465.1 uncultured Cyclobacterium sp.
AGGTATAGATCAACAAGGTACGCTCGTCAGGATGGATTACCCAGTATTCCTTTACTCCGGAGGCCTCGTACACCTCGTATTTTAATTGTAGCTCCTTTTTATTGTTTCCGGGAGAGAGGATTTCTACCACCAAGTCGGGGGCACCCACACAGCCTAATTCATCCAATTTTTCCCGATCGCAGACTACACATAGGTCAGGCTGCACTACGGTATCGATATCCTTGTGCTTTCTGGAAGAGACCGGAAGGCGTACATCAAAGGGGGCGGTATACACCTTACAGCTTCCTCCTTTTAAAAATCCATGAATTCGCGTAACCAAGGCTACCGTAAGCTCTTGATGAATTCGACGAGGGGCTGCTGCAGCTTGCCTGAATACTTTTCCCCGAATCAATTCCACCATCTCATCCAGCTGCCAGGAGAGGTAGTCTGCATAGGAATAGCTTCCATAGGCAGAAAAGGGTTCTTTGACTTTATCTTTTGACTTTTCCATCTTTTGCGTAAACCGAGGTTGACTAATAAAGATAACAAGATTTGGTTAAAATCGCTAGTGGACTAAAAGGATAGGTTGGAAAGGAAAACAAAACCGTAGGTGCCAAGGTGTGTGATTAATATTATGAATTTACATCGGCTTTTCTTTTTAAAATGGTAAAAGCCCAAAGCTTATAGACTTTGGGCTAATTTTATTTTCAAGTAATACCTTGAATCGCTTATTTTTCTGCTTTTTTCTTAACCACCAAGTTCATAACTCCCTCAGGTGAATTGGCTTTTCCAATCACTTTTTCGCCTTTTTGTTCCAGTACAGTTTTTACCATGTTTCCTTCCACGTATACCTCAAAGGATAATTTTCCTTCTTTTACATTTACATTTTTTCCCCAAACGGATTGCCCATTTTTAAAAGTAACTTTTACTGAAGTTGCTTTGTCCTTATTTGCGATAAGCACCGTGCCTTCGTGATAGGGGTAAGGAGCATCATAGCATTCGTATGCCCATGCGCCTTCATATTTAGATGGGATTTCAAAGGCCTTCACCTCCTGAGTAAATGATGTTACAGCAAATAACAACAGTAATAATGCACTTAAATTTTTCATGATATTGTGATTTTGGTTATACATAATGAAACAAAGTTAAGTGCTGGGAAGCTGCTGTATGAAAAATAGGGTTTTAGGCCTCTATTTAGGGAGGAATGACCGATATCAGTGTAATAAATGATCAAATTCAGGGGTGAATTTGCGTGATACAGGGACGATTGACGTGCTGCCTTCCAGGTGCAGGCTGACTTTACCTGAAGCTTTTTTTGCCAATTTTACATTTTGCACATTGACCAGATATGACCTATGACATCTTTTAATGGCGTGATCTTTTAATTGTTCCGCAAGGGCTTTTAAAGAACTTCTAAGCATTTCTTTTTTGATTACACCACTGTCTTTATAGTAGATGACGGAATAGTTATCTGCAGCTTCGATAAATAAGATGTCGGATGATTTTAAAGATAACCTGTGGTTTCCGTATTCATCTCGTAAGCTTATAATATTATGGGGGGAGTTGATCGATTCCGGTGAGTTTTGACTTTCATTTTGTTTGCGGAAAATGAAGATAAAACATAAAGCCAATGTATAGGGGATCAATAAGCCCAGAAAGGTATATTTCAGGCTAATCAAATATTCAGAAAAGAAGTTGGAACCATGGCTGCCATATAATCCATAGAAAACAAGGGCAAGTGCCAAAACTTCTAGCGTTGTCCAGTAAATAAAATAAATCACTTTAGATTCTCCTTTGAGTAAAGGTTTTAAGACAAACTGGGAAAGACTCAAAACAATTCCGCCGATAATTCCAAACCCTGAAAGCCTAATAAATTGGGACAGTCCTTGGTCCGCTTCCCATTGATCTATCCTGAAAGGGGTGTATAGATTTATGAAAAGGATTGAAAATAAGGTGCAAAAACCTATTAAAACCAGTTTTTCCCAGTTATGCTTGAGTAGGTTGAATTCAGCGTTTAATAGATTATTTTTCTTTTTCATCGCCTTAAATTTAAACAATGGAAAGTTGAAAAGCCTAATAAGCTACAAGACAATTTTCCTAAAAATGAAGTATTGGGGATTTGTTAAAAAAAGTTAATTGCTTGTATTTTTTTTTCTGTGATTTTATAATTGGAGCCGCTATCAGGATAGCTATCATAGGATAAATAGACTAAGATTTTACTTTATTAATTTAATTTATAAACTTCATTTATTTATTATTATGTCAGCCGTTTATTTACAGAAAAAAGGCCTCAGAAGGGGCGAGAAATGGTTTTCTCCATTATCATTAGTCCTTTTGTTTACCCTTATATCAATTACAGTTTCAGCCCAAAATTCAGCATCTGAATCCTCTTTTACCGCACGTCTGTTTAATATTGAAGCTCCTGTTAATGAGACTTTTCGTTTTCAGACCACCCTAAAAAACAACGCTAACAAGACCCAGGTTTATGAACTCAGCGCTGAAGCTCCGAAGGGCTGGAGGCTGGTTTTCAAGGCCAGAGGAAGTCAAGTCACCTCCATTAATTTGGAACCCGGGAAATCCGAAAGTATCAATGTTGAGGTGAAACCTGCTCATGATGCAGCTCCAGACAAGTATACCTTCCCAATACATGCAAAATCTGAAAACGACTCAATGGATTTGGATCTTGAAGCAGTTGTAGAAGGAGCCTATGATTTAGAGCTAACTACCCCTTCCGGACGTTTGAGTGGGGAGATTACAGAGGGAAAAAACACTGAAATTCACTTAAAAGTTATCAATACAGGTTCACTTCCTTTAAATGAAATTACGCTTACTTCGAATACTCCATCAAAATGGGAGGTAAGCTTTTCCCCCTCTGAATTGGAAGAGCTTGAGCCTGGCAAAAGTGCAGATGTGATTGCTACTTTATCAGTTCCTAATAAAACTTTGGCAGGAGATTATGTAAGTAAGTTTACTGCCAAAAACTCAGATAGTACAAGTACAGCAACCTATAGGGTGACAGTGAAAACATCTCTATTGTCCGGTGGAATTGGTATTTTGATAATATTGATTGCAGTTGGTTTTGTTTATGTATTGATTCGAAAGTTCGGAAGAAGATAAATAGGTCATGGATAAGCAGGTAATAGCACTGAAAGGCCTGACAAAGAAATATGGCACTTTCACTGCGGTTAATGAATTGGATCTCACCATTAACAAAGGGGAAATATTTGGCTTATTGGGCCCAAATGGTGCCGGAAAGACCACCACTATATTGATGATGATGGGGCTAACGGAGCCGAGTGCGGGAACAGCCCATGTTTGTGGTGTAAATTCAACCAAAAATCCCCTAGCTGTAAAGAAAGTGGTGGGTTATATGCCGGATAATGTCGGATTTTATGATAATATGTCTGCCTTGGAAAACCTGATGTATATCGGTGAATTGAACGGTATTCCTCGTAGTGAAGTCCGAAAAGATGCGATAGCGGTAATGGATATGGTCGGCTTGCCGGAAGAGGCCATTCATAAGAAAACAGCGGCCTATTCAAGAGGAATGAAGCAACGCCTGGGGTTGGCAGAAGTGTTGATTAAAAAACCTCAGGTGGTAATATTGGACGAGCCTACTTTAGGTATTGATCCGAGTGGGGTTAAGGAATTTCTGTCCTTGATTTTACGGCTAAGTAGGGAAAAGGGACTTACGGTATTGCTTTCATCACACCACCTTCACCAAGTGCAGCAGGTTTGTGATAGGGTTGGGATTTTTGTGGATGGGGAGCTTTTGATAGAAGGGGATATTGCTTCGCTTTCTAGCCGCCTTTTTACAGGAAAATCCTTTGAGGTAAATGTAACTTTTAAAAACCCCATTGACCTACCTTGGAAGCATGAGACGGAATTACTAAAGTTTCCCTCAATAAAGGAAATTTCAGTAGAAGCTCATGATGCATGGATCTCAGGGAGTGAGGATGTTACCCCTGATATTGTCCGGTTTTTGGTGGAAAAAGGGTATCCTATCATGGGAGTCCAAAAGAAAGAATATGGACTGGAGGATATTTATCAAAAGTATTTTGAAAACACAATAAAGGAGAATATAGATCAATGAAAGGAATCATAAATGCGTTGGATTTTAATGCTTCTGTGCGCGATGAAAAGCAGCAGAACCCTTTTTGGATATTGGTAAAAAAGGAGATAGCCGGTCATATTCGCAGTTGGAGGTTTATAATACTATTGGTGCTCGTTGTCCTTACCTTTTGGGGGGCAACTGCAGTGGCCATGAACAATATAAAAGACACAGTAGCCAAGGTTAAAGATTTGGAAACCCTTTTCTTGTACCTTAAATTGTTGACCACCACTGAGGGAACCTTGCCACCGTTTCATGTTTTTCTTAATTTTTTAGGCCCCCTATTGGGAATCAGTCTTGGCTTTGATGCCATTAATTCAGAACAACAAAACGGAACCCTGACGAGGATAATGGCCCAGCCTATTTATCGAGACAATTTGCTCTTGTCAAAATTTGTAAGTTCACTTTTACTGGTAGGAACATTATTGCTCTCGCTCTCTTTATTAATGATCGGAGGAGGAATGCTCATTACAGGTGTAATGATAGAAATCGAAGAGCTGATAAGAATACTATGTTTTATGGTGCTCTGTACTGTTTATGTGGGTTTTTGGCTAGGCCTTTCTATTTTACTTTCCATTGTCTTTAAGCAGGCATCCACTTCTGCGCTAACAGCAATTGGTATCTGGTTATTTTTCACCGTTTTCTATCAGATTGTTGTCAATATGGTGGTTACCATGCTTACCTCAGGTGCCGGTGAATTGTCTCAGATGCAAGTCATGCATCTCAATGAAATGATATTGAATATTCTTCGATTGGCTCCAAGTCAACTATACGCAGATGCAACAACAACCTTATTGATGCCCTCTGTGAGAAGCTTGGGACCGGTTACCATGGAACAAATGGCCGGGGCCATTCCTTCACCACTTTCCATTAGGGACAGTCTGCTGATCGTTTGGCCTCAATTAACCGGTCTGATAGCAGCTACCTTGCTTTGTTTTGCATTTTCCTATTACCTTTTTATGAGAAGAGAAATAAGGACATGATTCTTTTTCCTGGTTTAATATAAATAAAGCTGTTTGGAGGTTATGGCTTTGCTTTGCAAAGAGGAAATCTTCAAACAGCACTTTTACTTTAAAAATATCAACTTGTTTGATCCTAGTATTGATAGCGTAGGTCCTGTGTTAGGTTTCAAGTGCAGACCGGGCTAAAGGTATTAAGGACAATCCAATGTTGCTGGAGGCTATTGATTATCGGTCATTATATCAAAGTGTTTATCTCATAATACTTTTTTAAAGAAATAGAATTGGATAACTTTGGCAGGCAAAATAAATTATGTGAAAGTATTTATTTTCAATAGTTGGCAACCCATAAAATGGAAAAAAAGAACAAAAAGCAATTTTTTATCAGAAGGCTATTTATAGCTCTTATGATCCCTATTGTGCTTTCTCTATCCATTCTTCCTTGTTGCCCTCCTTCAGAAAGTTGTGTGGATGAGGTAGGTTCTTGTGCTGATGAACCTGTACAAGGAGCTTTTCCTGGATCGGGATTATGTTCCCCTTTCTTTACCTGTGGCCATTGTCCGGGTATTATACTTCAGCAAGTTGAATTTCCAGCTTTAACTTTTCAGGAGATCAATGGAACAATTTCCGGAATTAGGTCGGAATTCAAGCCTTTTATTCTCGTCAAATCCTTTTTCAAGCCACCAAAGGCTTAATCTACCTACGTACATTGAGGTAATTTAAACCGGAATACTGACTTTTATTGGTAAAGATTTTGTCATTATTGTTGCCAAAAGTGACGCAACAAAACGGCCTAAATCATTTTGTTCCAGTGATTTTTTTTTGTACCCTTGGCTACAAAAAAAAACCACATGGAAGAACAGTATAGGATTTTAGTTAAAGCTAAATGAGTCAGATGGTGTTCCCATTCCTTGTTTCCGGTTTAATTACACACCATTATTTTTCAATCAATCAACTATTAATTAATTACAGTGAAACACATTGTCACAGTACTGATAATACTTTGCCTATACGGCACTGCCATGTCACAAAATACATTTACAGTCACGATCAAGGATGAGGAATCGAAGGAAGCGCTATTTGGTGTGTCCGTCTATTTTCCACAATTGGAGAAAGGAGCATCCAGTGATATTCTTGGTAAAATTTCCATAGATGAAATTCCAAATGGAAAATATACTTTATTGGTGACCCATTTAGGATATGAATCCATGGAATTGGAGCAGTCTTTTCCAATGGAAGGTGAGCTGAACTTATTGATGGGGCATGCCCATGAGGAGATGGAAGAGGTGCTGGTCACTTCCACCAGGAGTGGCAGAACCATAGAAGATGTTCCTTCGCGGGTAGAAGTTATTGCCGGGGAGGAACTGGCGGAAAAAGGAAACATGAAACCGGGTGATATCCGTATGCTATTGAATGAAAGCACAGGGATTCAGACCCAACAAACTTCAGCCACCAGTTATAATTCAAGTATCAGGATCCAAGGCCTGGATGGGAAGTACACCCAGTTACTAAGAGACGGCCTTCCCTTGTATTCCGGTTATTCGGGAGGCTTAAGCCTGATGCAAATTGCCCCTCTTGATCTCAAGCAGGTAGAAGTAATCAAAGGGGCTTCTTCTACCCTGTATGGTGGAGGAGCCATTGCCGGTTTGGTCAACTTAATATCCAAAACCCCCGGGGAAGACAGAGAATTAAATTTTATGGTCAATGGGACCTCGGCTTTAGGATTGGATCTCAGTGGGTTTTACTCGGAAAGGTACGGTAAAATTGGAACCACGGTTTTTGCCTCTTATAATAAAGGCACAGCCTATGATCCGGCAGGCATAGGGCTCACCGCTATTCCTGAATTTGAACGCTATACCATCAACCCTCGCATGTTTTGGTAC
>NZ_CAXBOC010000313.1:0-6925 GCF_963976465.1 uncultured Cyclobacterium sp.
CAGGAGATTTAGAAATATAGGCCGAGTTCTCTAAGGAACTGATTTCTTTAAAGCTTTTTATTAAGTTTTCGTACAAGGCATTTCCCAGATTCGGATGTTCTTTTCTAATATTGAAATCTCCGGTAGCAAGAACTGGAGCATCTCTCGCAATTTCCGAAATTTTCCTTGCCATTAATTTCGCACTATTCATGCGGGCTTCTACTCCTCTATGGTCAAAATGGGTATTGAAAACATAAAGATTTTTGCCCGATGATTTGTCCTCAAGTTGGGCCCAGGTCACTATTCTTGTTAGGGATGCATCCCAACTTTTACTCCCTGGAATATCCGGCGTTTCTGATAACCAAAACTGGGAATGATCAACTAGGTTAAACTTATTCTTATTGTAAAATATAGGCGCATATTCTCCGGATGTTTTATTATCATTCCTTCCTGTACCAACATAGTCATATTCAACAAGCATTTCTTGGAGATCAAGTATCTGATTGTGAAGAACTTCTTGCATCCCTATAATATCGGGCATTTCTGAAGTCAGGTAAGATTTCACAATAGGAATTCGATGCTGCCACCTATTGATTCCATCATCAGGGTTATCATAGCGAATATTGAAAGATACAATTTGTATTGATAGGTCCGTTGGACTGCATGCTAACACAAATACAAGCGGTAAAAGGAACAAAAAGTTTTTCAAAAGATTTTTCATAGATATTAATAAGGTAAATTCAAAATTTCATCAGCAAAATAGATGTAATTTATGAGAGGTGATTTCTTTAATTTAGGTATTTAATATCGACTTACGGACCAGCATCTACACAAAGTAATGGAATAACTTCAAAAACAGAAAATCCGAATCCTATTGAGAAATTTGAATTTTAAAATTAAGGATATAATATTAATTCAATATGAAGTGCGTATTATTTAAAATCATCCCATACGGCAAACTAATCAAGTCCAATGCTAGAAATGCTCCCTTAACTCCGCTCACATCAAATACCAATACTTTTGCAAAAAGATCATCATGAATGCCTTCAGAAATATTGATTCCATAAGAATTGCCCATCACACTCCCAACCGGTGGGGTAATATTCAATGATGTTGCGCCTAATAAAATGGTTGACCTATCCCTTATGTCTTTTATAATTAAGTTAGCTCTGACATTAAATACATTGCTTATTAGAAGTATAACAAAAACAAGCCAAAAGTATTTTTTATTAGCCTTATTTTTCTTTATAGTCGCAATAGCAAAAAAATTAGATCCCATAAATTTATTGTAAAATCTATATTTAAGTAATTTACCCATACTTCCAATATTTTTTTTGTAACACCTTAATGCATTATATGTGGAAGATAGAATAAAACCACTAAATATCAATTCACATAATGCATTGATGGTTAAGTTTAACATGAACTAAGTTTAATAAAATCATCAGACAATTGGATCGGCTTATTTTTAGTGAAAAATTTTAACTTTTCTTCACAGGTTTGAAAAGGTTTGGTAAATTCCCTTCTCAATATTCAAGCGTAGAACATGACAGTTAAAAAATATAATCGGTCACCCCATGGATAAAAAAAACAATCCCAGAAGAAAATTTCTAAAAACTGCGGCCATGACTTCAGGTATCTCATCGATAGGTGTATTACCTGTAAACAGTACACCATTACCAGATTCAAGCCTTATAGGGAAATTACCACGAGAGGTATGGGTAGCCGGCATATCTCAGGAAGCTGTTTTTGCAGACAGTGCTGAGCAAATGGTAGATGAGATATTTATACTAATGGAAAAAGTATTGGTCAACCAACCGGACATTATTTGCCTACCGGAGTTGTTCCATACTGCCAACATTAAACAAAAATACAGCCTATCTGAAAAAATTGCCATATCCAAAACAGTATTAGATAGGATGGCTGCCTTTGCTAAAAAGCACAATTGTTATCTGGTGGTTGCCGTAAATACCGAAGAGAGAGAAAAGATATTTAATTCAGCAGTATTGTTGGATAGGAATGGACAAAGGATTGGTGAATATAGAAAGATTCATACGACCGAAAATGAAATGGGATTAGGAATTAGTCCCGGACCCTTGGACCCACCTGTATTCGAAACGGATTTTGGAAAAATAGGCATTCAAATCTGTTTTGATGTACTTTGGGAAGATGGTTGGAAAAAACTAAAAGACAAGGGTGCAGAATTGGTTTTTTGGCCGTCCGCCTATGGAGGTGGTCAGAGCCTACAGGCCAAATCTTTGCAACATAGATACGTTGTTGCTACCAGCACCAGAAAAGGAAGCGCTAAACTTTGGGATATCACCGGAAAAGAAATTGCAAAAACAGGTTTCTGGGAGAAAAATTACTATTGTGCCCCTGTCAACCTGGAAAAAGTCTTTTTACATACATGGCCATTTGTAAAGTATTTTGATGAAATCAAAAAAAATATGGAAGGAAAATCCGAATCACCAATTTTCACGAAGAAGAGTGGTCTGTGATTGAAAGTCTTTCCCCGGACATCACCATAGCAGATATTTTGAAAGAATATAACCTAAAAACCTATGATCAACACAGGTACGATGCTGAAATGGTTCAAGATAAGGCAAGAAACTCCTAGATTTAGCCCGGATTATGTAATAGGATTTCTCCGCCCTGACAATGGTCAGAGGTGGAGCCTGTCCCGTGTTTACGGGAAGTGTTGCAATCGCAAGAAAATCAGGCTGTTTGGAGATTTCAGCATAGCACCGCTATGGTGAAATTGAAAACGGCAACGATGTGGCTGATTTTGAAGCGATTTCAGCACGTAATAGTTTGTCTATTGCATATTTCGGGTTTAGTAGATAACCTAAACATTCATAGCTAATCATAAGGAACTTTATATTAAAGAAGTTGAAATACCAATATTTCCAAGAATTATAATGCTAACTACTTACAATCTCCCCTGGAATTAATTTCCGCCGGTACCCATAGCTCCTTGTCCAAAACTTCTTAAATTATAGGTCAATGTTAACATGAAAAATTGTTGTAATACCTGCGTTCTCTCGTTCTCGATATAGACGTCTGTTACATTCCTATTGATGCTTGTATTTTGATTCAGAAGGTCAAATACGGTCATCTTCAATTCAAACTTTTGGCTCGGTGGAAACCTATAGCCTAAATCTGCATTCATCAGCCATACGGACTGATCAAATTCTTCTCCCAAGCCGGTATACCATTGGTTGTTTACATTGGTACTTACAAAAAATCCCCAAGCAAAATTCCAATATAAATCTAATCTTGTACTTTGGGTATAGTAATTGTTATTTTGATTTTCTTGTAAACTACTTCTTACAATATTGTAATTTCCACGGGTGGAAATATTGAAATCCAAATCTTCTCCTAAATTACTACTTATACCAATTCCGGGACCTATCCCTAAATTTTTATTATAATTGGTTTGTCCATTAATTATGCCGGGCTGGTTGCTATAGTTTGCCCTAGCGGAAAGTTCCAAGTTACTTTTCATAAAGCTGAGAGGGAATCCGAAAGAAAAGTAACTCCTTAGGTCCCAATATTTATCAAGGTTTTCGGGTCTACTTAGTTGCCCTCCTTTCCTTAACAAAACATCTCCTTGAATGAGTGTATCTTTCGACATAATATAAGTTGCATTCCCCAAATAATTGGATCGCACAGATCCTCCCATATACATAAAGAATGATTTCGAGGTTTCAGGATCTACATTTCTAATTCGGGTATACACCCTGTGTTCATATTCTTGTTGCAGGTTAGGGTTTCCCGTAGATATTTGAATGGGGTTACTGTTATCAATTACATCCTGTAACTGCCTTACTGAAGGTGCGTCCGTATCTCCTCGGTAATAGACCCGAATATTGGTGTTTTCATTCATATCATACATGAATATCATTCTGGGTACAAAGTTTTTAAAAGTTCGATTGGTATTTTGGAATCCTGGAAAAAGCCGGTCACTATCTAAAATAGACACCTGATAATCGAATGAAGAGTAAACCCTGATTTTATCTTTGTTAAAACTGTACCCTAAACCTACCTCATGTTGCAAATAAGTGTTTTCAAATTCATTGGTCAAAGTGGAGTCTAGTTCAAATACCATGGACTCCATTTCTCTCTGACTTACTTCCTGCCTGGTTTTGCCCAAGTCGTTACCCACTTCATATTCCAGCCTCAGCTGAGAATTTTCACCAATTGGCTCCGTATACTCAATTTCCATTTCATAATCAAAGGAATTAGAGCTACTGATAGAATTTTGAATCAAACTATCCAAATTGGAGGTTTGGAAATCACGATTGACCGACACCAACCTTGAATCACTATTCGAATCACTCAAACGGGTATCAAATTGCGCTGAAAGCGTCCGACCTTTTTTATTGAATTTATACCTATAGATAAAATCACTCGAAAAACTAAAAGACTCATTGGTGGAGCTGGTTTTGTTTTGAGTCTCATTGATAGGGGTGTTCAAGTTAAATAAGTTTTGGGCATTGAGGCTATTTATGGACGAACCCTTTTCATATCTCACCCTGGGTCTCCAAATAATAGCATGCTTATCTGAAATGTCATAATCCAACCTTAAATCCAAACGGTGGTTTTGGTTATAGTTTTCATCATTTCTGACTTCATCATACAATTGGAGGCTATCACTGGATAAAATATATTCTCGAGATGAATTTTGGTTTAAATAGTTGGTGCTTTCATTAAAGAAATAACTTCCGGTAATTTTTGCCTTTCCTTCATCAAATTTATCTGTAAAATTTATACCTACTGCATTGGTATTGGTGATCCCCGGTCTTTCCCTTGTTGTCAATGGATTTCCTCCTCTTCCTCTACCTCCTCTTCTATCATCTCCTCCACCAAAGGCTCCGGTGAGGTCATCTGCAGAAAAATTTTGTTGGTTAATATTATTGCTTAGTCCTAACAGTGTAAGCCGCTGTGCCCCGTTAAAAAAATTAACACTACCACCTACCAAATAATTGTCATCTGTACCATATCCGGCAAACATTCTACCGAATTCTCCTCCCCTTTTTTCTTTTTTGGTAATAATATTAATGGTTTTGATGGTTTCCCCATCATCAAAGCCAGTTAATTGCGCCTGAACGCTAATTTGATCCAAAAACTCTATCCTGTCGATTATTTCAACAGGAAGGTTTTGCATGGCCATGGCAGGATCATCTCCAAAGAAAGGTTCACCATCCACCAATACTTGCCCTACTGTTTCACCTTGCACCTCAATGGTATTTCCTTGCATGGTCACTCCAGGCATTTTCCGAATCAATTCTCCTGCACTTGCTTGAGATCTGGTCTTATACGCATTCGCATTAAGGGATAAAGTATCCCCTTTCATCTCACCAGTCATGGTAGCTGCTTCAATCTCGTAAGTTTCCAATAAACTTCCCTTCTCCTCCAGTTTAAACATCCCTAATTTGTTGTTGGATGGATTATTGATGGTATCGGTAAAATCTTCAAAACCTATGAAACTAATATTAAGTACAAAAGTGGATACATCTGGTTTATCAAACTGAAATTGTCCTTTTTCGTCGGTAAAGGTATTGGCCAGCGTATCCCCTGAAGCATTGAGAACAAAAATATAGGCTCCAGGCAAAGTCTCTTTGCTTTCTTTATCTTGTACCCCCCCCTTTAGAAAGGTTTGCCCCCATACATTTCCAGAAAAAGTGACAGTAAACATGATTAATAATACAATCTTATTCATAATGAAATAGAATTAGTTTTAATAATCTGGTTAAAATTATAAGAGCGGGTATGCAAATATACAAAATTTAAAATATTTATATGATTAAATTATATAAATGGAATCGACATCTACTAAACGGAATAAAAGCCTTATGATTTGATAAATTTAATTGTAAAAAGACACTTACGATTAATTATTATGAACCTAACCGAGTGTTTTCCAAATAGTTTAAATATTTAGCTTTTTCAAGTCCGATCACACTGCATAAATATTTATTTTACCTAAAAACCGTATACAAAGACAAATAGATATTGGAAGCACATATAAATATAGGAGCCCAACAATTCATAAGGAATTACTTAAATAAAAACACCTTATTTTTGAGACAAATAAAAAAAATCAACCTTTTATACCGGAGTAACTTTGACAAAATGATCAATCATTATTACCTTTAATTAAAAAATAACGCACAGCACTAAACTTTGATGTAATGCTCAATTTTAAGAAAATTTTTTATTTTCCTGTTTTAATATCTTTGTCATTAATCTCCTTTTCAGGATGTGGAGATGGAGAAAATGATGAGCCTTCAGGATGCAATAGTTTTAACTGGTCAGTTGAGCTCAATGAAGAGTTAACCGACTTAACTACAGCGATTTCAAATTTTGCTCAAAATCCAACAGAAGCAAACTGCAACAATTATCGACAGGCACTTTTAACCTATGTGGATGCATTAAGACCTTATGGAAACTGCCAAGGGTTGACGGGGCAAAACAGGGTTGAATGGCAAAAATTGATCGATGAATACGAGGAGGATTTAAATGAAGAGGACTGCTCAGACATTTGATTAACGGTCTCGAGAAATGGTATCTATTTTGCCAATAAATACCATTTTTCGAGACATTATTGTGCCTTTTATTTATCTCCATTTTTCTCCTATAGTATTCTCCGGTTTTAATCTTATGCATTGGATAAGGGATTAAAAAATCTTTCTTTTTTCATATAGAATTAACCAACCACCTATTTTCTTACACTGAGTTTTATAATGCATCTATTAGGCTCAATGTATTATTAATAATCCCCCCTTTATTCAAGAAAAAAACTCCACCAGCAAAGAATTAAGCTTTCTCTGAGATGAAGTTTTTAAGTGTCAAATCGGCCAAATCAGTCAAATAAAAGCCAATAAATCGATTGAATAAGGCACTTATCAAATAAAGGATTTGTATGGATAAGGTGGCTTTGTCA
>NZ_CAXBOC010000314.1:0-6925 GCF_963976465.1 uncultured Cyclobacterium sp.
GATCAATATTTCCAGCTTCGTTTAGGAAGAAAAATAAGTTCCTAGCTACAAAAGAAATACTGACAGAATTTAAAGGCAATCCTTCTAGTTTACTAGCAGGAACAGCATAACCGATCACAGCTTCTCTCATTCTGATGTTGGTAGCAGATACAGAGAATACTTCTCCGATAGGTGCATTTCTACCTCCCATATTTACCCAAAACAACTCAGCAGTAGTTTCGATAGTATTAGGTGCATAGGTTCCATCTTCAAGTTGCATTACAGCAGTTTCACCTGACATAAAGTTATCACCGAAGATCAAACCACCATCTCTACCTTGAAGTGTTTCTTCAGTTACACCATCAGCATAAGTTACAGCATTGGTGAAAGAAGAGATGCTACCACCTTGTCTGAAGTCAATAGTAAAGTTGGCAGTAAAGTTTTTGTATTTGAAAGTATTTTGGATACCACCAGTCCATATTGGATTATAGTTACCAACACGTACGGTTTTACCCGGAGTACTCAATGGCACACCATTCTCTCCAACAATTACAGCTCCATCATCATTTCTCAAGTAACCTCTAGAGTATACTTCTCCAAAAGGCAAACCTTCTTCAATTCTAAATTCTCTCAAGAAATCACTTCCTACTACGATACTTGGTCTCTCATCATTGATTTCATTAACCATTGAAATATTTCTAGCGAAGTTAGTAGTGATATTCCAATCGAAATCAGCTCTTCTAACAGGAGTGATGTTAAGCACTACTTCAATTCCTTCATTCTGAATATCTCCACCATTGGTAAAGAAGCTGGAAGCTCCGGAACCTACTGGTAAGGCAACTGTAAACAACTGATCGAATGAATTGGTTTTGTAGTAAGTGAAATCAAAACCCAATCGGTTATCCAAGAACCTTAAGTCAGCACCTAATTCAATAGATCTTGTGGTTTCTGGAAGTAAATTAGCATTTGGCAATTGGGTACTCAAAGAAACATAACCACCTATACCACCTGCAGCAAAAGCAGCAGTTCTTTGCAGTTGATATGGACTGGTATCATTACCCACTTCTGCAAATGAACCTCTTGCTTTAGCAAAAGTAAACCAAGAAGGGAATTCAAATAAATCAGAAATCACCGCATTAAGACCTACAGATGGGTAGAAGAATGACCAGTTTTCTTTTGGCAATGTAGACGACCAGTCATTTCTAGCAGTAATGTCCAAGAAGATGGCATTTTTCCATGACAACTGACCAAAAGCGTAAAGTGAATTTACATCCTTAGGACTACCTACACCATAGGAAGAAACAACTTGAGAAGTGTTACTTAAAGCAAAATAGTTTGGTACAACCATGTTTTGGCCGGTATTAGAGGACAAGCTAGAGTTTCTGTTGATTCTAGAGTTACCACCTGCATTGATATTGAAATACCAATCATCACTCAATGTCTTCTCATAAGAAATCAAGAAATCTGTATTGATTTCCATACTCTCTGCTTGGCTAACAGAATACCTACCATTTTGAGCAATGATATAAGTATCATTGTAATACTTCTCTTCTCCAGTATTGAAAGTACGATCCATAGAAACCCTACCTAATACCGTTAAACCTTCTGTAACTTCGTAGTTCAATGAACTAAAAGCCACAATTCTGTCAAAAGTATTACTCTTAAGGTTTCTGTTTGCTGCCCAATAAGGGTTCGCACCACCATTGGATCCAGGATTGAAATAATTCTGACGCAATAGGCCAGACTCATCAATGTACTCAAAATTAGAAATGTCCGCAGTTGTGATATTTCTAGGCAACCTTACTATATGTCTTGTTGGGTTAGCATAATTCTCACCTGTAGACAGTTGGTTGTCGATATCCTGACGGATATAATTGATTTTAGAATCTAAAGTCAATTTATCAGTCAATTTGTTAGTCAACCTCAAGTTAATACTATGTCTTCCCAACTCATTTCCAGGTACAACACCGGCTGCATCCGTATAAGTATAAGAGAAGTAAGTTTGGTTTCTTTCATTACCACCACTGATAGCCAATGTAGTAGCCAAGTTATGACCGGTTTGATAGAAATCGCTTACATTGTCAGGCTGAGGAGAATAAGAATAAGTATCAGACGCTCTGTTTGGATCCGGAGACCAATGAGCAACAGTAGATCCATCTAAAGCAGGTCCCCAAGAAAATTCAGACGTTGGAGAATAAACACCATTACTTCCTTGACCATATTCATTTTGATAGTTAGTCAAAATCAAAGGCTGATCAAACATATAAGAAGTATTTAAGCTTACTTTGAATCCACCTTCAGATCCTCTTTTAGTAGTTACCACGATGGCACCGTTGTTTGCACGGCTACCATAAAGTGCTGCTGCATTTGGACCTTTCAATACGTTGATACTTTCGATATCATCAGGGTTAATGGTTTCAATTCCTTTGGCAGGCACACCATCAACAATATAAAGAGGCTGACTGTCTCCACTAATGGATCTGTTACCCCTTAATACTACCCTCGTAGATCCACCAACACCAGTACCTGACCGATTAATGGAAAGACCTGCTACTTTACCGGAAAGAGAGTTTACAACATTTAGCTCTCTTGCTTGAGTAAGCTCTTCTGTATTAACTTCTTGAGTAGTGTAGGTCAAAGCTTTCTTTTCTCTTTCCAAACCAAAAGCAGTTACTACTACTTCGGAAAGAGCTGATTCTTCAGCTTCAAGAGCTACATTGATTTCACTATTGTTTCCAACAGCCCTTTCAGTTTTTCCATATCCTAGATAGGAAAATACCAAAACAGCAGATGGCCCAGCGACATCAACACTATAATTACCATCAATGTCAGTGATGGTTCCTGTATTGGTCCCTTTTACCAATATACTGACTCCCGGTAATGGGGCATCAGCGTCTGCGTCCGTCACAGTTCCTGTGACGGTTCGATTCTGCGCCATTGCTTGTATCGTAAACAAGGCCAGAAAAAACACGAGTAATCTTTTTTTCATAAGTAAATGAACAAATTTAATTTAAATGACTAATGGAATTTTTCCAATAGTTAAATTTTTACTTGAAAATCGCTGGATCTCAGCAATACCTCTCGAATCATTCCGAGACTAACAAAAAAACCCAATATTAAGTAAAACACATTCAATCAGGAATAATTGGTCAAATTATCGCCCTGCTGACCATAATTTGACCAAAAGATCAAGAAATTTATGAGGTTATTACTAATGTTGGGTGGTTTTGATGCTAATATAAGGAAAAATATATTTCCCTAACAACTCTCTTACCTTTGAAATAATTTAATTTAAAATTAATACGGCTTAAAAAGTAAAAATTTTAGCTAGGATCTATGATTAAGCTAAAAATTTTAGTAATTATTTTGAGTAAATACCAAAATTAAATGCGTATAGTCCGTATTTTTACCTCCTATTATTCTGAGTGACAAAATTTTCATACTGTTTGTATTATTTTATGAAAATTGCAATAATTTCTATCAAGTCATATACTTCTTGAAATTTTATAGTTTCGTCCTTAGAATTTTATTAATTAACATGAAATTATCACGCGCCACCATGAAATTCTACAATCTACCACTCATAAAATTTTTAATTTTTTTCTCACCTTTTTGTTACATACTTTATTCTTGTGACCACCCTTCAGGTTTTCCTACCACAGCTCCTAATAACGATGGCCTCATCCTTCCGGAAGGTTTCGGTGCTCTGGTTGTAGCAGATAGCATCGGCAAAGCCAGACACCTCGCAGTAAATGATAATGGAGACATCTATGTTAAATTAAGGTATGCCAAAGAAACTGGTTCTAATGTTGCCTTGCGAGATACAACCGGAGATGGTAAAGCAGACATCATCACTTATTTCGGTGACTATAAAGACGAGGGTAGCTTAGCCAATGGTATGCGCATCCACGATGGTTATTTATATTATAGTGCAGCAAGAGTTGTTTACAGAAACAAACTTGTACCCGGACAACTCGTTCCTGATACGCCAATGGAAGTAGTGCTAACCGATGACCACGAACATGGGATTCACTGGCACATTACCAAACCGGTTGCCTTTGATGAAGAAGGATACATGTATGTACCTTTTGGAAGCCCTTCTAATGCTTGTCAAGACATGGCCAACAAACCGGGAGGTATTCCAGGATCCACCGGCTTAGACCCCTGTCCAGAATTAATCGAGCATGGAGGGGTTTGGCGATTCAAAATGGATCAATTGAATATGACCCAAAAAGATGGGGAGTTGTATGCTACCGGCATTAGAAGCGTAGTGGCAATGGATTATAACCGGGAAGACAAAAACCTTTACCTGGTCATGCATGGCCGAGACAACCTCCACCTGCTGTACCCGGAAACTTTTTCTCAATGGGAAAGCGCGGTCTTACCTTCTGAGGAATTTATTCGAGTAGAAGAAGGTGGGGATTATGGCTGGCCCTATTGTTACTACGATCAAATCAATGAAAAGAAGGTGCTGGCCCCGGAATATGGTGGAGATGGAGAAATTATTGGTCGCTGTGCGGACATGGATAAGCCTATATTGGGTTTTCCCGGACATTGGGCACCCAACGACTTGCTTTTTTATACCGGAGATCAATTCCCGGACCGCTATAAAAATGGTGCCTTTATCGCTTTCCACGGCTCTACTAATCGGTCCCCCTACCAACAATCGGGGCATTTTGTGGCTTTTGTTCCTTTTGAAAATGGCCAGGTCGGTGGTGATTGGGAAGTATTTGCCAATGGCTTTGCCGGCAAAGAACTTATTATCAATACAAATGATGCGGAATTCAGGCCCATGGGCTTGGCCCAAGGACCGGATGGTTCCTTATATGTGTCCGATTCAAGGGTGGGAAAAATATGGCGGATTCTATATAAGTGTGACAAAGCTACATTTGGAGAAGCTGAATTGGCTAAAATGGAAGCACAAAAACTGGTGGCCAATATTCGCAATCCTCATCCCGTGGAAGACAACCTGGACAAAGGTCAGCTACCCGAAGGAAAAAAGGTATACAATACCTATTGCTCCCCTTGCCATCAAAGAGATGGGAAGGGCGCCAAAGGCAGAATTCCGGAACTAAGCAATACTGACTGGGTCACAGGAGATAAATCTAGGCTTATTGAAATAGTGTTAAATGGGCTTGAAGGAGAAATTGAAGTCAATGAAGAACTTTACGACAATATCATGCCGGCCCACCAGTTCCTCACGGATGAGCAGATTTCTAAAGTCTTGACTTTTATCAGGCAGAACTTTGACAATAATGCCTCCGCAGTATCAAAAGAAGAAGTGGCAAAGATTAGGGCTAAAATTTTAAAATAATAAGTTTTACTTCCATGTCTATATAGGAAAACGCCGAAGCCTAAAATTCTTAGCTATAGTTAAGGAATGGAAGGTACTTGCCGGTTTGTTTCAACAGTTTATCTCACTTCCTATTGGAATCTTAAGATTTTTAAATATATTACATCTTTAGTTGCAAACTTTCGCTTCAATCGCATCCTTTTATAAATCATTTATTATAATGGAAAAGACAATATGAGAAGCTTTTATACCTTATTAAATGGTGGAGCATTTATTATTATTGTTGGACTTGCTCTAAGTTGCAATTCGCCAAAAGAAAATACAGCGTATAGAAACTTTTCCATTACTATTAGAGACTCGATAAATATTGACCATCTAGATCCTTTGCACCTTAAAGGCTATGACCCTGAATCAGACAATTACCTATTGTCAAATGCTGGTATCGGAATTCGTCAAATTTTAAGGGTAAATGGCAATGGAGCTGTTATTGCTAATTTCACCATTCCCGAGGAAGGACCCAATGCTTTGCTAAATCCTGGAAGTACAGGCTTTCTAAAAGATGCTATTGTTATTTATGACATGGAGAAAGGATTTGTTCAACTCAATCCGGACCACAGCATCATCCCTAAAGCCCAGGTCCCATATCCACACAATTATCTGTTTTTCCCTCCACACTTACCTTTAATTAAGCAGAATGGAGAGGAAATTTATTATCTCAAACCACTTGTTGATGAAGACTTTATTGATGGAATGGGAGAACAGTTTTATAGAAACTACTACAATAAGCCACTCCTGGAAAAGCACAATACAAACACAAATGAGACCCGCCAATTTTTAGAAATTCCAACGCAAAGTATCTTTAAAGATGGAATGAATCATGGCATTTATGTCCCTGTAATTAAAAATAAAGGGAATGATTGGCTGGTATCTACATGGTTTGACCCCTATGTTTTTTTATTCAAAGAAAATGATGAGGGTATTACATTTGAGAAAACCATTGATTTACAAATCTCTGGTATGATCAATTTCCAAAGCGTAGCAATGAAAAATAGTGAACAATTTTTTAATATCAATGAGGGGAAACGCGCGGGAAATATCAATGTTATTCTTTTTATGGATGATTACACATTAATCGTTTACAGAAAAGGCCTTACCGAAGAAGAACAAAAGGAGGTAAAGACAAATTTTCCCAACCAAGCTGAGATTGAAATGGAAAAGAGGGATGCCTACTATGCCGTCCTACTAGACAAAGACTACAATGTCCTTGACAGCAATGTAAAATTCCCATTGGGCGTCCATTTCCCCAATGTAGTCAACAAAGACAATAAAGTGGTGGCATTGAAAAACCCGAATCTATTTGATGTGGAAGGAAACCATGTTACCTTATATAAAATGGAGTTGGGTTTTGAGTAGATTTTTAGCCAAGCACTCAAAACCCAATACCAAATGTAAATTTTAAAACAAAATACTTGCCCGCATTCCTACAACAACTCAATCAAGGCCAGCGCACCGGTATAAGAGATGATACAGGCAAAGACAAAAGCCGCAGTCAAACCTATATTCAATAATAATCCGGCTTTATGCTCCCCCATCAGAGATTTTTGATTGACCAGATACATGATACAAGCAATCACCAGAGGCAAGACAAACACA
>NZ_CAXBOC010000315.1:0-6921 GCF_963976465.1 uncultured Cyclobacterium sp.
TCTTTAGTGATGATGCTGGAGTAACCTTTACCAAAGTTATGGATTTTGATGGGGATAAATGGGCAAATGCAAGCTGGGGTCAACTGCCTCCCCTCGATATTGACAGGTTGGCAAGTCATTACGGATTGACACTTTCATCTACGTTTATTGTCAGGTTTCAACAATATGACAATTCCTACTTTGGAGCTTATTCCAGTAGTTCACGCGATGGTATTTTTATAGATGACGTTGAAGTTAGGGTTCCTGACCAGACTTTTATAAATAAATTTCCTTATAATGAGGGATTTGAAGAAGGTACTAAAATGCCTAAGGGTTGGGCTTATAGCAATTCTACGTTTCCTTATGTTGATCCGTTATCAGAGTTTTCTACTGGAATGGTCGATAATAATTCAGTTGTTAGATTGGAAGGAGGGGTTGGTGTTGCAAGTAAATATGAATCACTTGCTGTAAGTAAAACAGGGCAGAATGGGCTGTATTTAGGTAAAAGCGCATCAGGAGAATTGGGAATCGTAAGTGCTGATTTGAAGCTTAATTTAAAAGAGGCTCAAAATGTAATTCTTAAATTTGATATTTTCAGTAGTTTTGAAGAGTTGAGCCCTCAAAATGGTATTTATTTAAGTGTGGATGAAGGCCTAACCTTTACCAAAATTCAGGATTTCACCCTTATTTCAAATAAATGGGGGTTTATGGAAGTGGATATTTCAACTTTGGCAGAAGAGAAAAAATTGACTCTTTCAGAGAAAACAGTGGTTCGTTTTCAACAAGAATAACAGCTGCTACTTCAAGTATTTCGGCGTTAAAAACAGACAGTGGTTCGTTTTCAACAATATGGAAGCAACCCCATTTATACTTATTCGTATTCCAGAGATGGGATCTTCCTTGATGACATAGAAATAACTACTAAAAGCAGAATAAGTCAAGTCATATCGTTTTCCTCCTTGCCTGAGATGCAATTTGGAGATGCTCCTTTTGATTTAGTGGCCACAGCAGATTCTGAGCTCCCAGTTCAATTTACTGTAGTCAGTGGTCCTGCCACAATTACAGGAAAGCAGCTGACCATTACAGGCGCAGGGACTGTAACAGTAAAAGCTGAACAACCCGGTGATAATGAATACCAGGCAGCGGAAGCTATAGAACAGTCTTTCGAAGTCGAGAAAGCCAATCAGGAAATTACTTTTGGCTCCATCTCCAATAAAACTTACGGCGATGCACCATTTACAGTGGTGGCCACGGCTGATTCCAAACTACCGGTTACTATTTCCTTGGTCGGTGGTCCCGGAACCATTAGTGGAAGTAAAGTGACTATTACAGGTGCCGGAACGATTACTGTGAAAGCCACTCAGGCAGGAAATGACAATTACAATGCTACTTCTGAAGAGAAGGAGGTTACTGTTGAAAAGGCAGGGCAGACCATTACTTTTGCCAATTTGCCTGATAAAACTTACGGGGACCAGCCAGTTGACCTTTCTGCTTCATCAAGTTCAGGATTGACTGTGACATTCGCAGTTAAGAGTGGACCAGGAAGTCTCTCGGGGAATGAGCTTGGTATAGATGGGGCAGGAGCCATAGTGGTTACCGCAAGTCAGCCAGGGAATGACAATTACAAGGCCGCAAGCGATGTGAACCGCACCCAAACGGTAAAGAAAAAATCCCAGACCATTGATTTTGCAGCCATAGGAGACAAAGAATTTGGCTCAGCTCCTTTCGAGCTAAGTGCTACAAGTAGTGCTGATCTGGAGGTAACCTATGCAGTCCTTAGTGGTCCGGCAACAGTTAGTGGCAACACACTTACCTTAACAGGTGCAGGAACAGTTACCATTGAAGCCAGTCAAAGCGGTAATGACAATTATGCTGCTGCTGAAGAGAAAACCAATAGTTTTTGTGTTGCTCCACCTGTTCCTGAAATAGAAATCATCGGTTCTGAATTTTCTCCTGAATTGGTGCTTAAAGTAAAAAATTCACCTACAGGGAGTACTTATCAATGGAAGCTGGACGGTTCGGATATTTCGGGAGCTGATCAAGATGAAATTAACCTATCAGAAGGTGGAGCTTATTCGGTAATGGTGACTGTAGATGGCTGTAGCAGTATTTCTGAGCCCCAAACCTTGACAGATTTAGAAGAAAGACCAGGTGCTAAGGGGTTGGTAAAACTGTTCCCTAATCCAGCCAAAAATAGCTTCTTTATCGATGGGCTTAACATAGGAGAGACTTATGAGCTCACTATCAATGATCTCAATGGAAGGAGCAGGGTGGTTGTAGACTATGTGCATACGGAGAATAGCTTTATAGATATTTCAGACTTCAATGCAGGTGTCTACCTAATAGAGATCCAAGGCTATAGACTATTTGTAGTCCGGAAATTAATTATTAAAGACTAAGACAATACGGAGGGCGATTTATTTATCGCTCTCCTATACCTACCTCCTTTTAACATTAAATTTATTCGCCATGAAATTGATTAATAAGCTATTTTGTTTTACTTGTTTACTGGTATTGGTTAGCCTCTTTTCTTGTAAGGATGATGAAGAGCCAGAGAAAACAAAGACAGAACTACTTACCCAAAATTGGAAATTAATTAAACTTACGGCCAATGGTTCTGATCAGCCCACTGATGGATACACGATTAGGTTTACGGCTTCCAACAGCTATACTGCTAGAGGTGCATTACTTTCGGTCCTGGAAACCGGGACCTGGGCCTTTAATTCCTCAGAATCTGAGATCTTACTGAATGGTGGCCCCGATAAATTCCTAATCAACAGCCTTACAGATACCCATATGACCCTGACCATCAATCAGACCAATTATAAAGCTGGAGCTGTGGCGTTGAAGATGGAGTTTGGGTTGTAGGGGGATAGTATAGGCTATGAAATTCAAGTTTTGATCTTAAAATCGAAAAGGTATTAATGCAAAAATTTATAATCAGAATACCTAAACTGAATATATAAGTTTGAATACTAGTTTTCCTTTAAGATAGAGTGACTAAGGTAAAGGTATTGAAGAAGGTTCTCTAAGTAGGGGAATCTTCATCAATTAAATTTTTAAAATTTTTAATTATTAAGCAATAAAATTAATATTAGGTTTAGATAAATATAGATGGTTAAAATGTTTGGTTTCAAGAAAAGGAGTATAGTAAAAATATAGGAAAAACTGCTGTATTCTTACTTATCGGTACTTTTTCTTGATTGCAATTAAGAAGTGCAATTACAAGATAATATTTTAAATAAAATCATAAGGAAACAATTTTATCAAATAATCATTGGATTGTTTTTTTTAAATTCATATTTTGTGTTGTAAAATACATTTATAATATAATATTATCATTCTCTATGCCTAAATCAACACAGTTTTTATTTCTTCTTGGAGGATCAGATTTGGAGATGGTTGAAATTAAAACCTTACTTGAAAAAGCTCAAGTAAAATTTATAGATGCAGGCTTAAATTGGAATAATTCAAGATGGGATGCTTATATGAAAGCACCTTATATAGAAGAAATACAGCAATCGATAGCTTCAGGTGTAAAAGTTTATGGTATAGAACTGAGAGGTAATATACCTACAGGTTGTGAACTGATTGATCACCACAACGAACTGCAAGAAAATCCTGCCTCGATAGTTCAAGTAGCAAATATTTTAAATATTAACCTTAACGATTGGGAGCAATTGGTAGCGGCCAATGATACAGGATATATTCCTGCCATGAAAGCACTAGGAGCTAGTGACGATGATATATCAAAAATTAGAAAAGCAGATAGGGAAGCTCAGGGAGTTACAGTTGAAGATGAGGCTCTCGGCAGGTTATCTGTAGAAAAAAACACGATCAAGACCAGAGGAATAACCATTGTAAAATCACTGACTGAGAGGTTTAGCGTTATCTCTGATATCCTTTATAAACCTTATTTAAAGCTAATCATTTATAATGAAAAGGAATTAAATTATTATGGCCCAAAGAAAATAGAAATAGCTGAAAAATTTAACGATTTAATTCAGGATGGCAAAGCTTATCAGGGGGGGGGTAAAGAAAATGGTTACTTTGGATTGGCAAAAGATGTCTTTAGTGAAACTGAAATAGAAGAATTAAAAAACAGAATAGTTGAACACTTTACACAACAAGATTATTTAAAGAGTTATTACAGCCACCATGTGTTTATTTTCCCATTTAAATGGGAACACCCCGGATGTTCTTCTGAAAATAGTCTGTTAGAGAGGTTTAATTTAAATACCCTACCAAATAAGCTAGCGGATAGTTTTTGGAAACGGAAAACCTTTAAAATTGATGGAGGGGAGACCTATAATGAATTCAATTATTTTTATGGGCATGTCAGGGAAATCTTATATGATTTGTCAGATAATCTTAAAGATGAATACAGTGATGGGGATAAAAAGATGTTACTCCATTATGAGTATAAAAATGAAGCTCTGAAAACCTGGAAATACATTATAAAATTGAAAGATAGAGACGAGGTTTTTGCACTTGATATCGATAGTATACTTTTAAATTTTTACAACAGTGGGGTGGGGGTTATCTCATTTCATCTTAGAAATTTCAAACACGCTAAACCTGATGATATTCTTACTATCAATCAATATGGAAGAAGGTTGTATCCACCATTTTTTGATCTTTCTGATATATCTGTAAAGACGGGAAACCAAGATACCAATACTTTAACAGAAGGATTAGAGGGTGTAAAAGGAAAGGAATTGCCTGAATATATCTCTATTGGTTCTGAGGAGAACCATAAGAATAGTGTTCTTTATGAAGATTTTTCAAGGTATACCTCAGGCAAAGCTTTTAACTATGGGATATTTATGCTTCCTAAATTTATCAATGGACTTTTTCCAAAAGATTTCTGGGCGATCAATCAGGGTAAACAACAACTACAAAACAAAGAGGGCAAGATTGAATTCAAGTTATTAATGGCTCCTATTTTGGATAGTAGGATGTTCGTTGTTTGCTGGTATGGCAGTGATCATAAAGCTGATGATTTAAAAAATTATTATACAAACTTAGATAGTGAAGAAAAAGAAAATCTGTCCCATTGGTGGTATAAGTTTTTATATGTAGATGCTGGATTGTTAACCTGCCAAGATCGGGATATGCGAAAAAATTTAATAGCTAAAGGCACCTATAATAGGTGGATAGATTACGGGACAATCATTGGTTTAAGTAGGTATAGTTTTGTGATGTTGACATCTGAGAGCGTTGACTCTTATATTATTCGTCACCTACAGACCATGTATTATAAAATGGCTGAGCTCTGTTTAGTCCAGCGGGCCACCATTCTCAATTATGCTGATGAGGTAACGCATGTTTCCCATTTATTACTTGAAAACGATAGTCCGGATAAAACATTAGAAAAGATAGCTACTCTATAAAAAAAATACTTGCTATTTATTAACAAGGTCTATTTTAAAGAGATCACTGCCCAGGAACAAGGGATAGAATTGTATGACCTTCTTCAAAAGCAAATGAAAATCCCTGAAGATGTAATTTATCTTGACAAACAAATTGAGGAATTGCACAATTATTCTGGCTTCCAGAAAGAAAAATACAACAATGAGCTATTGACCAAGATAGCCATAATTGGCGCAATATTCCTACCTCTTTCATTAATGGCCTCTGTGATGAGCTTTAATGTATTACCTGACATCTTCATTGGTGGGGTAAATTTAATTCCTGCCTTTTGGTCGCGGATAGGCGTCATGCTTCTCGTCAGTGTTTTTATCGTGTTTATTCTAGACTGGTTATCTGGTTTTCAATTTTATAAAGAAAAGCACCATTCCATAATCTACAGATGGTTTATTTATCTCTTCCTTTTGGTCTTTGGAATAGCTTTAACCCTTTCATCTTTAATATTTTAGTAGCTATGAGTAAATTTGAAATTACTTTTGAATTAACCCAACACACCCCCATTATCCATTTTCAGGCGGATCAGGCGGGGGCTACGCTAAGAGCAACTGAATTAAAACCAAAATTCGATAGATATCTTAGAGAAAAATTTCGGGAAAATAAAGTTGGTGTTCCGGCAACATGGAAAACCTCTAAGAACCACGAAGCCTTGGATTATAAAGTTAAAATCATAGCGAAAGATGTTAAAAGTCAATATATAAATCGCAACAATGGACCGATGTTTTTTGCGAATATGGGGCCAGGAAGCGATAAATTATTTAGTGAAACCAGACAACCAATAGTAGTTGAGTTTTTTAGTTTTCAAATAGACCTGCTTGCGGAATTGAAAAAACATTTTTCTGAATTTCTTTTTGTAACAAATTTTGGCACTAGGCAATCCAAAGGGTATGGTTCTTTTTTCTTATCTGATTTAAGTCATATCCCAGAAGCAAAAACACCTTATCTGGAGATTCCGAAATATTTAATGATAGAAAATGAAGTTTCTGTATTGCATTTCATAAATTACTATTATCAGCTTTTAAAATCCGGGATTAACTATTTCAAATTTCAAGATTATAGTTCACATAATTGTCGTAAGCGTGTTGTTAAATATGAGCACGGTTTTCTTAAACAATATGTTATAAATAAACTTAATTATACCTGGGAGAAACCTTGGATCAAATCCCAGTTTATCCAAGAAATACCCCTTAAAAAAGGGGCTACCTATAAGTTCGCCAGAGCCTTTCTAGGACTGTATCCCAGTGCTAAATTTGAACAAAAAAATGAAAACTGTATAAATAATTATAGGTTTTCCTTAAACGTAACTCACGAAAATAGAACACAAGATGGCGAAATAAAAAGGTTTAAATCTCCAATAATATTTAAACCAATTTTATTCTCAGACCATTGGAAAGTATTTATTCACGTCTCCCCAATTCCTGATCAACTACTTGATCAAACTTTCATCTTTGATAATAATAGAAGCAAACCTAGATTAGAAACTCCATCAAAACCCATCGATTTAGCCGATTTATT
>NZ_CAXBOC010000316.1:0-6919 GCF_963976465.1 uncultured Cyclobacterium sp.
AGCTCCTACAGCCTTCAAGATATCAATTTTTTCTTTGGACTGCTTGTCAGCCATCGTAAAAATGCATTTATACCCTTTTGATATGGCTGCTAGGGCCAGTCCCATACCAGTATTGCCACTGGTGCCTTCGATGATGGTCCCTCCCGGTTTCAATATCCCTTCCTTTTCGGCATCCTCCACCATTTTAACAGCCATTCTATCTTTCATGGAATTGCCCGGATTAAAATATTCTACTTTAACCAGTATTTCTCCTTCAATCCCCTTATTTAAATTATTTAATCTAATCAAAGGGGTGTTTCCGATAGTTTCAACAATTGAATTGTATATCATGGACTTATTTTTAAAACATTTTAAAATGATAGTTTAAGGAAGGCTTCCAATAGAGCCCTCATTTAACACCTGCAAGCAAATACAATACCGCCATTCTAATCGCCACACCATTTTCTACTTGTTGAAGAATAATGGCATGTTCTGAATCTGCAACATCAGAATTCAACTCTACACCTCTATTGATTGGACCCGGGTGCATGATTACAATTTCTTTATCTAGTCTGTTTAATAATTCCCTATTGATCCCATAAAAAAGGGAGTATTCTCTAAGGGAAGGGAAATATTTAATTTGCTGTCTCTCCAATTGAATCCTGAGAACATTGGCCACATCACACCATTGCAAAGCCTTGAACACATCATGTTCTACCTTCACACCTAAATCGGCAATATACTTCGGCAATAAGGTCACTGGTCCACATACCATCACTTCTGCTCCAAGTTTTTGAAGGCAGAAAATATTCGATAAAGCAACCCTGGAATGCAAAATATCACCGATTATGGCAACTTTTTTACCTGCTACATCCCCGAGTTTTTCCCTGATAGAAAAAGAGTCAAGCAAAGCTTGGGTGGGGTGCTCATGCGTGCCATCCCCCGCATTGACGATATTGGCGTCAATATGCTTGGATAAAAAATGAGGTGCTCCCGGACTGGAATGTCTCATAACAACCATGTCTACTTTCATGGCCAAAATATTATTGACTGTATCGATCAGCGTTTCTCCTTTTTTTACAGAACTACTTGCCGACGCAAAATTGACCACATCTGCCGATAGTCTTTTCTCTGCCAATTCAAAAGAAAGCTTTGTCCTCGTAGAGTTCTCAAAAAAAACGTTGGCAATGGTTATATCTCTAAGAGAAGGGACTTTTTTAATTGGCCTGTTCAATATGTCTTTGAAATTGTCTGCTGTTTCAAAAATCAATTGAATATCTGCAGGGCTCAGGTCTTTTATCCCCAATAAATGTCTGGTACTAAGCTGCTCCATTGCTATTCGTTACTTTCTTTTTCAGTGATCCAAATGGCATCCTTCTCAAAGCCTTTATTTTGCCACTCAACGCTTACATACTGGCTTTCCAGGGTATTGACCTGCCGCCCGCAGTAATCCGGCTGAATAGGGAAATCTCTGGTGAATTTACGGTCAATAAGTATCATCAACTCCACTTTTTGAGGTCTTCCAAAAGCTATCATTGCATCCATTGCTGCCCTAACAGACCTGCCCTTGTAAAGTACATCGTCCACCAAAACGACTTTTTTATTTTCAATTAAAAAATCAATTTTAGTTTCATTTGCCCGTAAAGGAAGGTCTCTCCTTCTAAAATCATCTCGATGAAAGGTCGCATCCAAATACCCATATTCCAGAGTTATATTTTGGATTTCCTGCATCCGCTGAATGATTTTATCCAGCACCAATGCTCCTCGCGGTTGGAGACCTAAAAGAACCGTATTATCAAAATCATCATGGTTTTCTATCAATTGATGACAAAACCTACTGATGGTAAGTGATATCTGGGTTTGGTCAAGAACAAGTCTTTTTTGCATGATTAAAATTTGAGGCAAATATATAAATTATTTATTGGGGCTTAATGGCTCTATATAAAATCATCCACTTTTATTTTAGTAAAAAAATTGACCTCTCTGCTTTTCTCCCGGCCATCTTCACCTTGGTACCTTATCCTTTGCTTACCACTTAAAAGATAATAATTGTCATACCACCAAATAAGCTGCAAACTATTCTCTCTAGTCTCGGAGATTCTTTCATTTTCATTGACTAGTTCAATTTCAAAGGGTTCATTTTCCATGACAATATCCCCCTCTTTTATCTGGCTAAGCATCAATTCTTTTTCCTTGAGAAACATATAAAATAAATTACTTCCATCAAATACCAATTCCCCATACTTCATCGGGTCATTCTTTCCCGAATTGTCCAGATCTATGGCATTTTCCCAGAGTATATCCCCTTCTGCATTTAGTAAAATAAATTGTGCCGACAAAAACTTATATTGGTCTACTGTCTGTGCCCCCCTGAACCGCGGATCTAACCACAATGGATTGTAAAGGCCTCCATAACCTCCCATCATGGGGTTTAGTCGATAAAAATTACTTACATACATCCCATCTCTTGGCGCATACCTTGAGGAAGTAGAAATAAAATGATCATTGTAAACCAAGTATAGTCCATTTGAAGACTGAATTTCTCTTGTCACGACCACATTTCTGATGGGGTTATTTTTGCCCTTTTCAGCTCTTCTTTCTATGCGCTTCCACTTCTTTTCACGGGCTTTTTCCGGGAGGTAGTTGTAAAAATTTTCAAAATCAGTGATGTCATAAAACCTATTGGTATACTCACCAAATTCGTTGATTTTCGTGAAGTACAAACCTTGATAGGCTTCTTTTTTCTTCAAGCCATAGGGCCCGATCAAAGCCTGCTTATAATTGTTTGAGGAAGTCAGTAGCCCCTCAACAATCTCCATAGATGGGTCGCCCAAATCATCAATTTTCACCTCCCTAAGCTTATTCCCATCGGTGTCGTAGGTCAATATAGATACTATTTTATTTTTGAAGGCATCCCTTCGCGTCATCACCACATCAAATACATTCAACTCAGGATCCTTCCTCATTTGTAAAATCTTGGCATCTTTTTCAAAAAGACCGGGCACCGTTACCACTTCCTCGGTTTCAATATCGAATATCTGGATCACAGGGCGGTAATCGTACTTCCCCATAAAAACTGCCTTTTTGTTAAAAACCAAAAAGTCCTGTAATTCCATTTCTAAAATACTGGCAAGTTCAAGTTCTTTAAGCTTTCGGCTTTCGATATCTATTTCAAAAATAGCTTTTTCATCATCATATTGAGAACCTTTATCGAACAGGACATACAACAAGTCCCTATCAAGATCAAAGCCCACCAATTCATAGAAATCATCTAACTCTCTTTCAAGTGGCTTTTCTGCATTCAATTGAAAATCTGCGGTAAAATATTGAAACCGATCTTTTCTTCCGAAAGAATTTTCAGCTTTCATTCGAAATCCCACAACTCCTCTTTCGGTAGGCAATACATAAAAATCATCGTCTGCCCAGTGAGATTCTACCTCAAACCTTTGCGTAAATTGAACTTGCCCAACAGCTATTCCCAGTAAAAACAAGTAGAGTACAGTGGTCAATAGGGTTTGTTTTGACATTCCTTCAGGGTTTTATTTTCTGTTCACCTACCAAACTTTGCCTACATGCTAATTGTTCCAATAAGCCAACGCTATATCCTTTCTTCTTGCGCTTAATTAAGCGATGCTTGTGGCCTTTCAATTATTAACGGCAATCCTAATCCATCCTTCCTACTAATCATTTCTCAGTAGTTGCCTACAAATGGGTGTTTTGGTAGTAACGGTTGATCAACTATATCCGCTGATACTTTGATTTACTCCATAAGATAAGACTTATGATTTTATTTTGAAACAATTATTTAGGACATTTGTCGGGTACACAACAGATCTCAAAACACCTTGGATAATAAACAAATTGTCAAGACCCTTAAATTAACCTTGCAATTGATGGAATTGCATGGAGAAAATGCATTTAAAATCAGGGGCTATCAATCTGCCATCAACAGTATTGAAAGAGAAGGCAAGCCACTTGCTAACCTAAACCTGGACGAACTACAAAAGCTCCCCTCTATTGGTAAAGGTATCGCTGAGGCCATTCTCTCTATTCAAGAGGCCGGTAGCCATGAGCTTTTGGATAAACTTATGGAGCAAACGCCTAAAGGAATTTTAGAAATTCTGGAAATAAAAGGCCTTGGTCCTAAAAAAATAAAAACGCTGTGGAAAGAACTTGACATCACCTCCACCCATGAATTGATGGAGGCCTGCCAATCCGGACAGGTGGCAAAAATCAAGGGCTTTGGACAAAAAACCCAAGACAGCATTATTCAAGCCCTAGAATACAAAGCTTCCAACCAAGGGAAATGGTTGTACGCAGATATAGAACAAGCGGCTAAAGCCCTTTATAATAGACTTTCTGAAAGCTTGGCTAAAGACAAGGTTGCCATAGTGGGGAGTTTTGAAATGGAAGCAGAAATAATAGGGGGCCTTACATTTCTAATTGGATCGGATGATCCAAAAGAAAGCCTTGCTACCATAAATAAAGTCAATGGGATAAAACAAGACAAGTCCAAAATGAGTCCCTACCGTTGGGAAGGACAACTGGAGGAACCGGAAATCCATATACTTATCACCATCGTACCGACAAAGGATTTTATTAAACAAAAACTTTTAAAATCTGCTTCCAAAGCCCACTTATTATATCCTACAGAAAATGGGCTGCCCCTTGGCGAATTGTTTTACAAGGAAAAATTTGAAACCGAGGAGCAGGCTTATGAAGCGGCAGGCCTTCCTTATATTCATGCAGCTTTGAGGGAAGGCACCGGGGAACTCGACTGGGTGAAAACACATTCTTTGGATGAACTACTGACCCTCGAAGACCTAAAAGGTCCTTTACACAATCATTCCACTTACAGTGACGGAAAAAATACGCTGTTGGAAATGTCAGCATTCTGCCAATCAGAAGGCTACGAATATTTCGGCATTGCTGATCATAGTCGCTCCGCATTTTATGCCAATGGCCTGGATGAAGACCGCATTTACAAGCAACACCAAGAAATTGACGGTATCAATGAATCATTGAAGCCCTTTCGCGTTTTTAAAGGAATAGAAAGCGACATCCTTACAGATGGGAGCCTGGATTATTCAGATGAGGTGTTGGCCACATTTGATTACGTGGTGGCTTCTGTTCATTCCGGCTTGAGTATGGATATTAACAAGGCTACTGCACGCTTGCTCAAAGCCATTGAAAACCCCTATACCACGATTTTAGGCCATCCCACAGGTAGACTTCTTTTACGCAGAGAAGGCTACCCGATCGATCATCGTGCGGTCATTGATGCCTGTGCAATGCATGATGTGGTCATAGAAATTAATGCCAACCCTTGGAGATTGGATCTTGATTGGCGATGGGTCAGGTATGCTATGGATAAGGGAGTGCTTCTCTCTATCAACCCTGATGCGCATGAAAAAGCCGGTGTAGCCCATATGAAATTTGGCGTTATTGTAGGTAGAAAAGGAGGGTTGACCAAAGCGATGACCTTAAATACAAAGAGCAGAGAAGAATTGGCCAGCTATTTTGAGGACAGGAAAAGAAAAAAACAATGAACATACATCAAAAAGGGACTGAGGACTTGTTAAAGCTGTCCTTCCAATCCGGAATGGCGGGCATACTTTTTGGATTGATACCCTTGGTAGTTAAGGCATTGTTACAGCCTACCATGGCTTACGCGGGCTGGTTTGCCGGCCTGGCCATAGGCCTGCAGTTGCTGGGCTTAAGCCTTGCGGTGCTGGTGCTTCGCAGAAAAAAAATAAGTGCTCCACAAAAAGAAAAAGCCAAAAAGATGACTTTAATTTTGGCCGTATCCTTGCTCTTTTTCATGCTGGTATGAAAACCAAAAAACTAAGAACAGGACTACTAATCCTCTTTCACTTCTGTTTTTTAAGCGCATATAGTCAAGAGCCATGGAGAGATTGGAAAGTAGGGGATATTTTATTTCAAAATGGAGATTGTGGAGATTTTTGTGAAGCAATCAAAAAAGTGACCTCCGGGTATGAAGGGCACCCCTTTTCTCACAATGGGATTTTGATCGGCTCAAAAGATAAGTGGATGGTCCTGGAAGCCAACAGCCAAGGGGTTATAGTCACCCCTTTAAAAGAATTTTTATACCGTCACACCAATACGAAGGGAGTCCCAAAGGTACAAATTGGTCGGTTGAAGCCCGAATACCAGCAGCTAATCCCGGAAGCCGTTCGATACGGGAAAACCCTGATCGGAAAGCCTTATGACAATGCCTTTGATTTGGCAAATGATGCCTATTATTGTTCAGAACTTATCCATTTTTCTTTTAAGAAGGCAAATGGAGGCGAACCGATTTTTGCAACCCCTCCCATGACCTTTAAGGATCCTGACACAGGACTACTATTCCCTGTGTGGGAAAAGTATTTTGAAGCATTGAATTTATCAATACCTGAAGGTGAGCCGGGGCTAAATCCCGGTGGCATGAGCCTTTCTCCTGCTTTAGAAATGATCCATGATTTTGAAAAGCCATAAGTTAAAGGAAAAATTATTGATACAATGAGGGCAAAATAGTACCTTGTCTAAATAATCACACATTCAAATAAGCCCCAAATGAACAGAAGATCTTCCGTAAAGAAAATAATGGCTGTAGCAGGAACAGGTATATTAACTCCACAATTAGGCTTTTTAAAAAACCTATTGCCGGAGGCTAAGAAAGCAGCAGCTCCATCACCTTTTTACCTATTCACAAAAGCCCTCCAATGGCTTCCTTTGGAGCAGGTGCCTGAAACGGTCAAATCTTTAGGCTTTGACGGAATTGATTTACCTGTAAGGAAAAATGGTTTTTTTAATACGGATGAAATAAGGCAAAAGCTGCCCATAATTGTCAGAAAGAGTGAAACTTTGAGCTTAAAGCGGCCTGTACTAACCACTGAAATGAACCTCAATCAAATGGCTGATATGGATGAATTCCTTAGGA
>NZ_CAXBOC010000317.1:0-6913 GCF_963976465.1 uncultured Cyclobacterium sp.
GACAATTAACCATTTACAATTTTAGTGTTTCAGTCTACCCTTTTTAAGATACTTTCCTCAAAAATAAGTGATGGGGTGATAGGGCGATCGAGTGATGGGGTGATCGAGTGATTAGCAAAACGGAAAAGCATCTCTGCTGGAACAGGTATAATATTGATTAACTAATCTGACACTTCCCTTCATTTTCAGCCTGTCATAATTTAGCCACTTCTACTTCACTCACCAAATCACTACATCACAAACTCACTTTATCAGTCTACCCTTTTTAAGATACTCACTTCAACACCCCGCTGATTAGAAATAGGTTTGCTGATCTTAGGTTTCAGTCTACCCTTTTTAAGATGCTTACTTCAACTAATGGAAATTATTCCATTTATGTAGTTAAAAGAGTTTCAGTCTACCCTTTTTAAGATGCTTACTTCAACCATTATCAGTGGGAAGGTGGCGCTTTCATCGTTGGGTTTCAGTCTACCCTTTTTAAGATGCTTACTTCAACATAAAAATTCGCTTCGAACCATAAGAAGTGAATAAAGTTTCAGTCTACCCTTTTTAAGATGCTTACTTCAACATCTGGCTTGGTAACTTATAAAAAAGCCCAAATAGGTTTCAGTCTACCCTTTTTAAGATGCTTACTTCAACAATCAAGGCCAAAGCATGTGGGTATTTTATCTGATATGTTTCAGTCTACCCTTTTTAAGATGCTTACTTCAACTTCAGACCGTTTTATTAAAAACGGATTTATCTCAGGGTTTCAGTCTACCCTTTTTAAGATGCTTACTTCAACTTTCTCCGCATAGACGGAGAATACCGACTGTATGGTTTCAGTCTACCCTTTTTAAGATGCTTACTTCAACTCTGATTGGAATTGCTTAGTGCTCGGTTCATCTTTGTTTCAGTCTACCCTTTTTAAGATGCTTACTTCAACCTTTGTTTTTCATAACGAACTTATAATCAATATTTTAACCCCTATTTTTATCGGCACTATATGGCCTTTTCCGGCAACGGGCATCTTTTTTTGCTTTTTAAGTTCGATCAAGGATTATCATTTTCAATGTAATATAATTTAAGTATATCTACAACAATTATAGCCATAATGTAGATGCCGTTCCGGTCATTTCCTCCATATTAAATCCTGAATCACCTATTGATTGAATGCTTAGCGGAAATATTGAGGAGAATATCCACTACCATTAAGCAGTTGTGTTCATTTGCTGTCTTTACTTTTTTTGGACTTAATACCTGAAATTGTTGCCAAGGCTATCGGTTGGCAACCGGAAAAAATGGTACTGCAATTAAAGACAACTAAATCCACAAGTAGCACTGATTTAACATGTATTTTACTATTCGTTTTCCGGGTGATTTTAGAATATTAAAAAAATTCAAAATAACTGGATGGCGCAACTTTGGTCAAAATAACCCATCAAAGATTCAATCAGGTTTTATAAAAACCACTGATTCAAAGCTACCTTAAACAGGCTCAGGCACCGGTATGGAAGGATGTTTAACAATTATGGAAACGGTAGTAGTTTATTAAAATCAATAGGATAAAAACCATTAACAATTAACCATTTATTATTGTCTGTTGGCCTTTTTAAGATACTCACTTCAACCTTGAATAATATCTCCCTTTAAATATCAAAGTTTTAATCATTTTTAATATCTGTCCAAAACCACAATGTTCCTTATTAGTCCCTTTTTTTATCCTTTTAAAAGAAAATAAATTAAACATAGCCGACAAATATTAAAGCGATAAAACAAACCTAAAAATAATGAGCGCATTTCTTTATAATACATCAATCCTCTGATAAAATAGATATTGCCTATCATATTCATCTTTCCATTAAAAGTAAAAATTATATTTTGGTTTTCAATTTTTCCATGTAAAACCCTATCAGCCTAGAATCATCTCCATGGTGCTCTCGGACTGTCATCATAGCTTTTTCCAAGTAATTGTACTGGTGAAGAAATTCAGCAGCTGACTGATGAATTGAGATATCTTTTCCTAATTTTATGGCCGAAAGGTAATAGGAAATCACTCTTTCAGGTTGCCTGATTCGGTCTTTACTATCCGGTTTACTATATAACAATGCAAGTGAAAAATAAGCTTTTGCTATTAATTCCTTATACTCTGAATCTACCCAGCTATTGTTCATGAATTTGACCGACTGTTCCAAGTATTTTTTTGCTCGATCATGGTTACCGCTCCTTTTTAGTAATATGGCGTGTTGAATTTTTGCAATTTCAAAAATAAGCATTTTGATTGCTTTGCTTTTTAACTTATCTGATCCCATCACCATACCTCTTTCAAGCAAGTCCCCACCCTTTGTCCAATGAAAAAGTTGTTCTTTTGTGCTAATAATTCCACCTGCCTCCAATGCAAGTGCATAATAATTAATAGCCAATTTATTTTTATCCATCAAATCATAAATCGTTCCTATCCTGAAATAAATACTTTCTTTTTCCTGTTCTGAATCCGTTGGGATTTGCAAAAAATAAGTAACTGCTTTTTCATACTTCCCTGATAAAAATTCTCGTATCCCCAAGCAGAAAAAAATAAATGCATCGAGCACGTTGGGAATAGATCCGGTCATTAAATCCAGATATTTTCGCAGGTAAGCAAATTCCATCTTATATACACCTGAAAGACCATTAATTGGTTCCACAAGGACATATTGCAATGCTATTCGGGGTCTTTCTTGCGGTAAGGAAAGGATGTCTCCAAAAATCACCAAATCCGCTCCCTCAATTTTCCCTTCCTTTCTTGCCTTTGATGGGGTAAAATATCTATGAGAAGCCCAATTTGACGACATGTATTTAAAAACTACCGAAATTGGTAACTCTCCGTTTTCTGCAAGCATGTCAAGGCGCTTATTAAGCATAATTTCTACTGAAGGTACGCTCACATTATTCCCTGGAAAAGGCAAAATCAAAATTTTAAGGTTAGAAGTTAGGCTACGGTAGTGTTTTTGTAAAAAGTCTTCAAAACTCCTAAAACCACAAACTTCAGCCAAAAGATTCAACAGCTTAATGTTGGTATGGTTAGAAATATTCGGTTTTTCTTTTTTTAAGGAATATACTCTTGCCCTTATCCAAAAATCACGTAGCGTGTTTCCACCATAATCAATTTTTTTTTCACAGACATGTCGAATAAAGTAGATCAAATAGCTCATTTTATTCGGGTCTACAGCTTGATCCTTGTCTAGAAATATATAGTCCTTTATATTTGCAGAAAGTTTGAGCTTACTTTCTTGAATCCTGACTTTGTTATTTCGGATAAATTCTTCGATAACTTTCTTTAATTGAAGTCCAAGGTCGCAATATGGCCGATAGCTTGCTTCGGATTCGGGAAGGGATTTTAGATAATAATGGGATTTTATCATCTTGGTATATTCATGCATAAAATTTGGGGATTGAATACATATTTAACCCTAAGATATGAGTTTTACAGAAAAAAACCACTTATTTGTAAATTGTATCCACACCATCTACAAAAGTAAAAAGCCAAAAATTTTACAGATTATATCCTTCCCGATATTCCCCGATTTCCCCGATTATTTTTTACAAGGGTATGATAAATATTAATTTGAAATTGCCTTCATGTTTAATTTTAATCTGGAAAAAACATGAGCAAAATCAAATCAATTATTATCGCAACAGTGGTCCTAATAGGACTGCCTATGTTAGAATCTTTCTCACAAACAGAAAGTGAGGGAAAGACAATTGGTCTGGAGGACATTTCTTTCAGCTTTAGGGGAGGTTTAGGGGTTTCTAATCTGGCTGGTGCTACAGCAGGATATAGTTACCGTTCCGGTATTGCTGTCTTAGGAGGGGTGTATGCAGAATACAGTGCTACAGCCAAAAGCGGCCTAATGGCCGGAATAGAATATACAATCAAAGGAGCCACTATAAAAACAGATGATCTCTTTTTTTATGATAATCTCCACTATGATCTCTCTTATGTTAATTTCTACATGGGTGGATTTCATGATCTGACGCAACGCTTACGCTTGGAAGCGGCGATCATTCCAGCTATTAAAGCTAGTGAGGAGATTTCCTATACAGGAGTTTATGGATATGGGGGACTATCAGCTACCACAGATAATGTTCGAAACATGGACTTAGGAACCATGGCCGGTTTTAGTTACCAGTTTACCAAGATTAATTTCGGAGTGCATTACACCTATGGATTGATGGATATTAATAAAAATCAATCAGAAGGTGTTTCCAGCCTCCAAAACAGGATGCTGATGTTTAGCCTCAAATATGTGCTAGACATTTAGTTTGTTCCAGGTTACCGGCGGCTAAAATCGCCGCCGGTTGTTTTCACTTTAGCTTGACAAAACCGCTCGCGAAATTATTTCCCTTGTTGATACTCCTTTAAGCCATTCTCACGAACAATGTAAAAGAAGAATTAGCTGTATTACTATATTAGGTAGATTCTATATAAAAAGCCCTCTGAATTAAGTTGTCCAAAACTCCATTGCTATGAACTCGAAATCTAATTGCTTGCCCATCCTCACCTTCCACCTTCTAGTATTTCTTACAGTTTTTGTATCCTGTGTTGAAACTGAAGACACCAAATCTACCCAGACGTTTACACTTTCCACTACTGTTAACCCTGATGAAGGAGGAGTGATCAAGACGTCCCCTGGAGGAAGCTCTTTCGATGTAGGGGAAAGTGTATCACTTACTGCGGAACCCAATTCAAATTGGGTATTTCAAGAATGGGAGGGTGATGCGAGCGGAAGTACTAACCCACTGGCCCTGGCCATGAATTCCAATAAATCTGTTACTGCTGTTTTTGTCAAGAGAGATTATCCACTAAACATAACCATCGAAGGAGAGGGAACAGTCGGTGAAAAAATCATTACTAATCCTTCCGCCAAAGAATATCCACAAGGAACTACGGTGGAATTGACTCCAATCCCTAAAGAAGGTTGGGTTTTTGATAGCTGGAGCGGAGACTTGGAAGGGAATGAGGTTCCGGCAATAATATTGGTAGACAAGGAGAAGAATGTGGCAGTAACATTTAGAGAAGAGCCTTCTGCGATATTTTACCTTGCCGAAAACGGCATAACCTGCAAATGTGAGAAGGCCAATCCGGGGGACAAAGGCTTTATTAATGGGGTGGAGTACGAGGCAGTAGACAACACTGGAATATTTTTAAAGCATAGATTGGGAAATGTTGATATGACAAAACTATGTACTTCTCTGGTAACCGATATGTCTTCTCTTTTTGCCGCTACGCAATTCAATCAACCCATTGGCCATTGGGATGTTAGCAATGTCACTTCTATGGAATATATGTTTTCTGGGTCTCCTTTTAATCAGCCGATAGGAGACTGGGATGTGAGTAAGGTCACAATAATGAAGCTTATGTTTTATGGTGCTGCATTCAATCATCCGATTGAAAATTGGGATGTAGGCAATGTTATTAATATGTCTGGAATGTTTTACAATTCCAAATTTAATCAACCGATTAATAATTGGGATGTATCCAAAGTTACCTACATGGACGGGATGTTTTCATATTCTTCATTTAATCAACCGATTGAGGATTGGAATGTAAGTAATGTTAAAAATATGGCACTGATGTTTGCTGGTACAGAACAAACGGCCGAATCCAATTTTAATCAACCCCTCGGAGACTGGGATGTCAGCAATGTAACCGATATGTCAAGTATGTTTTATGGCTCTCCGTTTAATCAACCAATAGCAGATTGGGATGTCGGAAACGTAGAAAACATGCATTTGATGTTCAGGAATTCTTTATTTAACAAGCCCATAGGAGACTGGGATGTGAAAAATGTTACCGACATGTCCGCTATGTTTAGTAGGGCTTCATTTAATCACCCTTTAAACGATTGGGAAGTCGGCAAAGTAACCGATATGAGTGAAATGTTTTTTGCTTCCCCTTTTAATCACTCCCTAGCCGATTGGGATGTCAGAAGCGTTGAAAATATGGAAAAAATGTTTGCTGAATCTTCATTTAATCAACAATTAGGCAACTGGGATGTGAGTGGCGTGGAAATAATGGCAGAAATGTTTAAAGGGTCTCCGTTCAATCAACCCATTGGTGACTGGGATGTTAGTAATGTAGCCTATATGCAGAAAATGTTTGAATCTACTGTCTTTAATCATCCTATAGGCGACTGGGATGTCAGTAATGTGTCCGGTGCAAATTCTGGTATGGGCATGTGGTACATGTTTAGATACAATACTGCATTTAATCAGGACTTATCCAGCTGGTGTGTACCCAGCTTCTCCCAAAGCCCGCTCCTTTTTAGTGAAGGAGCAACCTCATGGGAATTACCAAAACCCATTTGGGGAACTTGTCCGGAGTAAATTCCTCATATTAAATAAAACCCCTTCCAAACTTAAACCACAGAAAACATGAATCGAAAAATATTTCTTTTAGCAGTATTAATTATATCAGTCATTCAATTGACTTGTAATATAAATGGGTTTGCCCAGCAACTATACTTTTCTCCTTCCGATACAATCCAAATTGACCAAAATAAATATACTATTCGGTTTCATACTGGAACGACAGTCTCTATAATGGGAGGGGAATGGACTAAAGAACAACAAAATATCTTGCTAAATTCTGATACGACATATATGTCTTATAGCCAATTTTCTCCATCCATTGGTTTCTATTTCGGGGGAACATTTGACTATTCAGTTAACCAGAATTTTAGTATTGGCGTAGGCTTATCGGTTCTTCAAAGAAGATTTCAACAGCATTCACAATACAATTACTATCACCCGGTGTCCCTTTATGATGAAGAGCTTACTAATAAAATTTCCTACCAAACTACCTATCTGAATGTGCCTCTACAGGCTAAATTGTCTTCATTAAAGCGTATAAAACCTTATATTGGCATAGGTACAGGACTATTACTTTCTTCTA
>NZ_CAXBOC010000318.1:0-6884 GCF_963976465.1 uncultured Cyclobacterium sp.
CTTCGATGTCTCTTTGATTTCTATTGCAAAGGATGATTTCTTCGATACCGGCTCTTTTTGCAGCCAATATTTTTTCTTTAATTCCACCAACGGGCATCACTTTACCTCTCAAAGTGATTTCTCCTGTCATGGCCAATTTTGTTTTTACTTTTCTCTGGGTATAAACAGATGCGATGGCCGTAAGCATGGTAATTCCGGCAGAAGGTCCGTCTTTAGGTACAGCTCCGGCAGGTACATGAATATGCAGATCGTACTGATCAAATACCCGATGATCTATGTCCAGCTCCTCCGCATGAGATTTTAAATAAGAAATGGCTGTCATGGCAGATTCTTTCATAACATCTCCCAACTGACCGGAAAGGGTTAGTTTTCCCTTTCCTTTACTAATACTTGCTTCAATAAATAAAATTTCTCCTCCCACAGAAGTCCAGGCAAGGCCTGTAACAACTCCCGCCAGGGAGTTGTCCTGATAAAATTCTTTGTCGAATATTTCACCACCTAGAATTTTCCTAACCAAGGCAGGGGTTATTTTTTTCTGATAAGGTTCTTCCATTGCTATAGACTTGGCAATATTCCTTATGACCTTCCCAATTTGTCTTTCCAGACTCCTAACACCTGATTCCCGGGTGTAATCCTCAATGATTTTTATCAAAGATTCATTGGAAAAAGTAATGTCCTTGGCTTTTAGCCCATGTTCTTTTCGCTGCTTTGGAACCAAGTGTTTTTTTGAAATTTCCACTTTTTCTTCCATGGTATATCCGGTGACCTCGATGATCTCCATCCGGTCTCTAAGCGCAGGTTGCAAAGTTTCCAAGGTGTTGGCAGTGGCAATGAATAACACCTTGGACAAATCATAATCTACCTCCAGGTAATTGTCTACAAAAGCATTGTTCTGCTCGGGATCCAATACTTCTAAAAAGGCAGAAGATGGGTCTCCTCTAAAATCAGTACTCAGTTTGTCTATTTCATCCAAAACGAATACAGGGTTTGAAGATTTGCCCTTTTTCATGTTTTGGATGATTTTACCCGGCATGGCACCAATATAGGTTTTTCTATGTCCTCTAATTTCCGACTCGTCATGGAGTCCTCCCAAAGACATTCTCACATACTTTCTTCCCAAGGCTTTAGCAATGGATTTTCCTAGAGAAGTTTTTCCTACACCGGGAGGTCCATATAAACAAAGAATAGGTCCTTTAAGGTCTTGCTTTAATTTCAAAACAGCCAAATATTCAATGATTCGATCTTTGACTTTGTCCAAACCGGAATGATCACGATCTAGGATTTTCTTGGCTCTGTTAAGATCAAAGTTATCGGTAGTAAAATCATTCCATGGAAGATCTACCAAAACTTCTGCATAGTTAATGGCAATAGGGTATTCTGCTGTGGCAGGATTCATTCTCATGATTTTATCCAATTCTTTATTGAATTGGTCAGCCACAGATTTTGGCCATTTTTTCTTTTTACCACGCGCCCTTAATTCCTCGACTTCCTTATCCGGTCCCTCATCACCTAGTTCTGTTTGAAGTACCTTCATCTGTTGCCGCAAGAAATAATCCCTTTGCTGTTGGTCAATATCAGTATGGACCTTCTTCTGGATTTCATTCTTCAGCTCCAGCATTTGAATGTCCTTCATCATGAACTCAAGCAATAGGGTGGCCCTTTCTATGCCATCATTGATTTCGAGTAATTTTTGTTTGGACTCAACCGGTGCATTGATATTGGAAGACAGGAAGTGAGTAAGAAAAGGCGTGCTGTCAATATTATCTAAGGCGACCTGAGCTTCTCTAGGAATTTCAGGGTTTAGTTGCAAGATTTTTAAGGCAGCTTCCTTTAAGGATTGCTCTAAAGCCTCTATTTTTTCATCATTTTTAGGAAATGTCTCTTCTAAGTAAGAGACATTTGCCTGGAAATAAGGGTCTTCCGTAATTTCTTCTTCTACTTTAAAACGCTTTTTACCTTGAATAATGATGGTGGTATTCCCGTCTGGCAACACGATCATCTTCACTATTTTAGCTATGGTGCCTACTTTATAGATATCGTCCCAAGAGGGGTCTTCAATGTTGGAGTTTTTTTGAGCACACACACCAATTAACTTGTCTCCTTTTTGAGCTTTCTTAACAAGTTTAATGGATCGTTGTCTTCCAACAGTAATAGGAATTACTACCCCGGGAAACAAAACGGTGTTTCTGACGGAAAGAATAGGTATTTCTTTGGCGTAGTTTTCGTCTTTTTGGCCATTTTCATCCTCATCATCAGTAATTAACTGAATTAAGTCGCCTTCTCCCGAAAAATCTCCCATCATTAGTGATTGATATAATTGATTGTCGTTATTGTTCATACAGACATTATGACAGGTATTGTGTCATGTTAATTTGTTGAAATATGAAAAACCCTTATGAATAAGGTTATTATATAAACCCTGTCCAAGGCTTATGCCAATTTATTTCCTTTAACAAATTGTCAGGAAATAAAAGTTAAGGGCAATTTAAAAATAAGGGGATATTATTTCCCCTTTATGGTTTTTTTCGGTAGTTAACTTCCGGTAAAAAGCTTAAGGATGTCGTTTCCTATGGCAAATACCATAATTGCTAATAGTAATACCATTCCAATTTTCTGGGCGTTTTCAAGAAATCTATCTGAAGGAGTTCTTCCTGATACCATTTCATACAACAAAAACATTACATGGCCACCATCTAATGCGGGAATAGGTAGTAAATTCATAAATGCCAAAATCATGGAAATTAGCCCGGTTATAGACCAGAATTTAATCCAATCCCAGGTAGAACCATATATTTTAGCCATCCCAATAGGTCCACTAACATTTTTGGTAGAAACTTCCCCTGTAAACATTTTACCCATGGCTCTGGCATTAATGATCACCACACTGAAAGCCCTTTCTGTTCCCAATGGAATAGATTCTGCAAAAGTATATTTTTTGCGAACAGGCTCAATTAAGTTTTTTGCCGCTATACCAATGGTTCCGTCCTCTAATACCTTTGTACTAGTAATAATTTCTTGTTGATCCCTAACTATCGTTAGGTCTACAGTCTCGCCCTTATTCGCCGCTAAGGCATCTTGTAGCTCATTGAAGTATTGGATGGGTTGTTCATTTACAGCGATGATTTCATCCCCTTTTTGAATACCCGCTTCAACAGCTGTTCCCTTAGGGTTCACTTCAAGAATTTGAAAGGGGAATCGAATGCTAATGAAGTTAGACATGCTTTCTTCATTTGAAAAAGAATTGATAAATCCCCTAGGGATTGTGATCTTCTTTCTTTCACCGTCTCTCTCTACAGTATAATAGCCGTCTGAGCTTAACAAAGCATTGCCGCTACTTAGGTCATTCAATGACTCATAAGGTTCCCCATTGATGTTTAATATTTTGTCTCCATCCTGTAACCCTATTTGTTGACCAATATCATAGGCAACAATCCCATGTTCAATCACCTGGTCTCTTGAAAAGTAAGTTTCACCTTTACTGTATACCAAAAATACGAATATGATAATTCCGGTGACTACGTTTACAATGATGCCACCAAGCATCACAATTAATCTTTGCCATGCAGGTTTGGATCTAAACTCCCAAGGTTGGGGTTCATCAGATAGTTGCTCAGAATCAAGGGATTCATCCACCATTCCAGATATTTTAACAAATCCACCTAGGGGAATGGCTCCAATGGAGTACTCTGTTTCTTTCCATTGAAAACCAATGATTTTTGGAGGGAATCCTATAGAGAACTTTTCGACACGCATGCCAAACATTTTCGCTGCCAGCAGGTGTCCCAATTCATGTAAGCCGACCAATATCGACAATCCGAGTAGCAATTGCGCTACCATTATTAATGTATCCATTCTTTATTTTCTACTAATTAATTCTTTTGAAATTATTCTTGTTTCCTTGTCTGTAGCAATTAAATCTTCCAAACTTGGTTCTTTAATAAAACTAATTTTTTCCATACTCTGTTCAATCAAGTCTGACATTTCAAGAAATTTGACTTTATCTTTCAAAAATGCAGCCACTGCGATTTCATTCGCAGCATTAAGTGAACAAGCAGCATTTCCTCCTTTTTCTAGTGCCGTAAAGGCCAAGTCCAAGTTTTTGAATGTTTTTCGATCCGGTTTCTCAAACTGGAGATTTGGGTATTCAGTAAAATCAAACCTTTCAAAATTTGATTTTACTCTATCAGGATAGGACAAGGCAAACTGAATAGGAATACGCATGTCAGGTAGTCCAAGTTGCGCTTTGATCGAACCGTCTTCAAATTGAACCAATGAATGGACAATTGACTGAGGGTGAACAACGACTTCAACCTGGCTTGCATCCAATCCGAATAGCCATTTTGCTTCGATCACTTCTAGCCCTTTGTTCATCAACGAAGCTGAGTCTATGGTGATTTTAGCTCCCATATCCCAATTGGGATGCTTGAGCGCCTGTTCTTTGGTTACATTTTTTAAATATTCCCTATCTCTACCTCTAAAAGGGCCTCCTGAGGCGGTAAGTATTATTTTTTCGATTGGATTATGAAATTCACCAACCAAACATTGAAAAATTGCAGAATGTTCAGAATCTACAGGGTAGATATTTACGGCTTTCTCTTTGGCTAACTTGGTGATAAGGTCACCCGCCACTACCAGGGTTTCTTTATTAGCCAAGGCAATGGGTTTGCCCGCTTCTATCGCTTTGATGGTCGGGATCAACCCTGCATAGCCAACCAAAGCAGTAAGCACAATGTCAATAGTTTCCATTTCTACTACTGAGGCAAGGGCATTGTCTCCTGCATAAACCTTGATAGGTTGATTACTCAAAGCCTCCTTAACTTCAAGGTAATGGCTCTCGTTGCCAATGACTACTACATTCGGTTGGAAGGCTAAGGCCTGTTGGATTAATAAGTCTTTGTTATTAAAAGCCGTAAGGACCTCAACTTCAAATTTGTCAGAATGCTGCTCAATTACATCTAAAGCTTGTGTACCTATACTACCTGTTGAGCCTAAAATGGCCACACGTTTCATTGTAGACATGGAAATTTTTTACTTACAAAAAAAGCACAATGCCCAACTTGGCATTATCCGTTATTTTCTACTGACAAATTTACAAGGTAAAACCAGTATTCCCGTTTTTTTTAGACTTTTTAAACCATATGTTTTTTTGGCACAAAATTGGGAAAGAATTTACATTGTGATTTTTTGCCATAAGAAAGTTTAAAAAATGTTAAATAAATTGGCTTGATTCAGTGAATGGCCGTATTTAATTAAGTATTCAAAGTCTTTAGTTATGTTTAAAAATATTGGTTTAGTTCTTGTTGCGTTTTTAGGTGGGGTGATTGGTTCTTTTGTGTTTCACCAGTATTTGAGTTTTAATAACCCTGAGCAATTCAGCAGGTCTGAAGAAATTCCAATGTCTCAAGTGCGTCATCGGCCTCCCATTGAAGAAGCCAACCAAAACCTTGGGAGCCCGGTGCCGGATTCTTTTGTGGAAGCTTCCGAAAACAGTACCAACTCTGTGGTGTTTATAAAAAACTTTTCCGGGACTGATTCTCGAAGGTATAGTATATTTGATTATTTCTTTGGTCAAGGTATGGCACAGCAGACAGTTAGCACAGGTTCAGGGGTGATTTTTTCTGAAGATGGTTATATCATTACCAATAACCATGTCATAGAAAAAGCAGAAACCATTGAAGTAATCCATAAGAAAAGAACGTATAAAGCCAGTTTAATTGGCTCAGATGCAAATACGGATATTGCTGTTTTGAAAATTGAAGCAGATAATCTTCCGGCAATAGAAATTGGGAGTAGTCGGGAATTGAAAATAGGGGAGTGGGTTTTAGCAGTAGGCAATCCTTTTAACCTTACTTCCACAGTAACGGCAGGAATAGTGTCAGCAAAGGAAAGGCAAATCAATATTATGGGGGGTGATTTTCCTTTGGAATCATTTATCCAAACAGATGCCCCAATAAATCCCGGAAATTCAGGTGGAGCTTTAGTCAATATAAATGGAGAGTTGGTGGGAATCAATACAGCTATTTTGAGTAGAACAGGTTCCTACACCGGATATGGTTTTGCTGTTCCTGTTGATATCGCTACCAAGATTGCCAACGACCTTATTCGATATGGTGAGGTTCAAAAAGCAATTCCGGGAATTGAAATTAAAGAGATTTCCCCTGATTTGGCTGAGGAAATGAATCTACAATCTTTAGATGGTGTCATTGTTTCTCATGTGATAAGGAACGGGGCCGCAGAAAAATCAGGAATGGAAGTCAATGACGTGATTGTGAAAATTGATGGAACAGAAATTTCAGGAAAAGGGAGCTTTGAGGAGGCCTTGTCTTATTATTACCCGGGTGACAAAATCCAGGTTACTTATCAAAGAAGGGGAAAACTCAACACTGTTCAATTGACCTTACAGAACCTCTTGGGTGGAACCGGAGTTATCAATAGATCTTTTTATGCATCTGCCTTATTGGGGGCAAAACTTGAAACCATCAACGCAATCGAGATGGATCGGTATGGTGTACCCTATGGGGTGAAAATATCTTCCATGACCAGAGGCTATCTTAATGATCTTGGATTTGGAAATGGATTTATCATTACAGATGTCAATGACCAGCCTGCAAAAGATCCGGAAAAAGTTGGTAAGTTTTTAGAAGAATTTAGTGGACAGTTAAGAATCGAAGGTTTAACACCGGGAGGCCGCTCTTTCGCTCAATCTTACTCTGTCCGATAGCCAAACCCATCATGAACACATTCTGCCCTATGGTCAAAGTGGGTAGTATGTGTTTTTACTTTAGAGCATTTTCGTTTTGGTTCGGCTTATTATTTTTAGGAATTATTTAATGTTATCTAGAAAGTAGCTTTGGGCTATTCGGCTTTTTGAATGGGCTTTGCAT
>NZ_CAXBOC010000319.1:0-6883 GCF_963976465.1 uncultured Cyclobacterium sp.
TTTATTGCAAACCTGCCAGATTTTCTTTGGCCAATTCGAAATCCGGATTAACTGCCAAAGCTGCTTCAAATGCTGTTTTGGCATCTGCATTACTTCCTTGCTCTTTGTAAATCAATCCTTTTAAATTTTCTGCTGCGGCTGTCATGCTAACTTCCTGCATTCCATTGTTTTCGCCCTTGGGAAAATTCAATTTTTGCTCAGCCGCTTTGTTGTCCTTGATCAGCATATTTACTGAATTGAGGGCTTCGTCGTATTTTTTCAGGGTGTACTGCAAATAACCTGCTTTATACAAGCTAAATAAATCTCCTGACAATAGGTGTAAAGACTCGAAATGTGGCAAGGCACGTTCTAAGGCTCCCAACTGCTCTAGAGAAAAAGCTGCCACTTCCAAAGCAGTCAGGTTTTTGTCATTTCTCTCCAACAGATCCAAAGACACAAGGGCTGCTGAACCATATTGTTCCATTTCAAAATACATGGAAGCCAGTGTTTCCGCGTAAACAAGGTTACCGGGATTTCTTTCCATTAGCTCATAAAGCTTAATTTTCGCCACTGATGCATCATTGTATCGCATGGCCAGTGAATATATCCTGTTGTCAACATCATTTTTAGCTTTATTGCTTTCGCTTGTTTCTTTGGTCTCAGGAGCAGCGGGTGTAGCTTCCTGAGCAAAGGAAAACCTTTGTGCACCGATGCACAGCAACAAAATCAATACGGCAAATTTCATTTTCATCATTTATCAGTGTTGTTTACTATTCCTTTTTTTGCAGCTAACTTGTACATTAACTCCAAGGCTTCATTTTTATTGTTCTGTATTTGTCCTTCCAGGATTGCTTCTTTGATTTCTTCTTTCAAATCACCAACCACCCTAGAAGGTTTTAATCCAAATATAGCCATGATTTCGTCACCAGTCACAGGAGGTTGGAAATTTCTTACTTGATCTTTTTCTTCTACCTCTTGAAGCTTAAGTTCCACCCTATCAAAATTAGCCAAAAATCTTTTGACTTTATTGTTGTTTTTTGAGGTGACATCAGCTCTACAAAGTTGCATTAAATCATCCACATCGTCTCCCGCTTCGAAAAGCAATCTTCTTACTGCAGCGTCTGTCACCTTATCATTAACCAAAGCAATGGGCCTTAGGTGCAATTTTACTAATTTTTGCACATATTTCATCCTTTCGTCCATGGGAAGCTTTAATCTTCTAAAGATTCCGGGTACCATTCTGGCACCTTTGTCTTCATGGCCATGAAAGGTCCAGCCCACTTTTTGATTGAATCTTTTGGTGGGTGGCTTGGCAATGTCATGCATAATAGCTGCCCACCTTAGCCAGAGGCTATTCGATCTTGCCGCAACATTGTCCAGCACTTGAAGGGTATGATAAAAATTATCCTTGTGGGACTTGTCACCTACAGAATCCACCCCTTGAAGGGCTACCATCTCCGGAAAAAACTCTTTCAATAAGCCACTTACAAACAACAACTTAAACCCGTAGGAGGGCTTATCCGTCATAATGATTTTGTTCAACTCCACGATGGTCCTTTCCCCGGAGATGATGGACATTCGATGTGCATTATTGATGATCCCATCAAAGGTATTTGCTTCAATATCAAACTTCAATTGGGCGGCAAACCTAATGGCCCTCATCATGCGCAAAGGATCATCCGAAAAAGTTATATTGGGGTCTGTAGGCGTTCGAATGATTTTTCGTTTCAAATCTTTTATGCCATTGTAGGGGTCTAATAATTCCCCAAAATTATTGGCATTTAAACCTATGCCCAAAGTGTTGATGGTGAAATCTCTTCGTTCCTGGTCTTCTTCCAGCGTACCGGCCTCTACTTTTGGTTTCCTGGAATGGGTTTGGTAAGATTCTTTTCTTGCCCCTACAAATTCCAGTTCCCAGTCACCCACTTTTATCATGGCAGTACCAAAATTTTTGAATACTGAAACCTGAGGTTTGTTTTCGAAGGCGGCAGCTACTGCTTTAGCCAGCTTGATTCCATCCCCAATGCACACAAAATCCAAATCCTTGCATGGCCTTTTCAATAGAAGGTCCCTGACAAAGCCTCCTACTACGTAGGTTTCCATTCCCAAACTATCCGCTACCCGGCCGACCTCCTCAAAGGTTTTAATATTATCTATAGAATTTGACAGATTCATCCATTTATTATTTTCACACGACCATCTTCATACAGCCCCATAAGCTTAGATTTCCGTGTAAAGGGAAAAGCCTGGGTCCCTTTAATCGTTGAAGGTCCTACTTCCGCTTTCCATTGTAAGAAAACAATTTCTCCAATTTGCTGAAGTATTTGCTTCCAGTAGGGAACGCCTACCAATGCAAATTTAATTAATCCTCCGGATTTACCCTTATTTATATTCCAGGACGGCTGTGGGCTAAGGAAAATAGTTTCATCAGCGGCATATTCTACAATATCCAAGGCGATCTCTGAAAAGTTACCTACCAAAGATTTCAATTGATAAATTTCATGGATCAAAAAACATCCTTCCATTTCTGGTGTCCATTGCTCCACTTTGATCCATTCAAAACTCAAGCCATTGGGATCTTCAAAACTTATCTTACCGTCTCCGGAAAACTGTTTGCTAATCTCTTTATTGTCCACTATTTCGGTTTTAATGGTATAGGTCTATTTTATTTTTTGAATGGAGCACTAGAAATAAAACACATTTAAGTCAATAAAAGTGCTCCATTTAAACCAAAAGCATGCCGCTATCAAAGGTTGAGGTTAGGTAAACTAAAAGACCTCTTTGGCTACTTTATAAGTGGTGTCCGCCTTGCTCATGGTATAATAATGGAGGGTAGGCACTCCATATTTAATCAATTCTTTGCTTTGCTGAATGGCCCATTCTATCCCTACCGCTTTCACGTCTGCATTACTTTTACATTTTTCCAAGGCGGTCAATAAATCGTCCGGCAAGTCCAAAAAGAAGGTTTTGGGCAAGTTTACGATTTGAGACAAAGTGGTTATGGGTTTTAAGCCGGGTATAATGGGCGCATCAATTCCTGCTGCCCTTACCTTTTCTACAAAATCAAAGTATTTCTGATTGTCGAAAAACATTTGGGTAACGATATAATCAGCTCCTGCATCAATCTTAGCTTGTAATTTTTTCAAATCAAAATTGAGGCTTGGTGCTTCAAAATGCTTTTCGGGGTAGCCTGCTACCCCTACACAAAAGTCCGTTTGAAAACCTATTTCGGTTTCGTCATGCAGGTATTTCCCCTGATTCATTCCTATGATTTGCTCTACTAGTTGAGAGGCATAGTGATGTCCATCTTTTTCAGGAACAAAATGTGACTCCAATTTGGGCGCATCACCGCGCAAAGCCAATACATTTTCTACTCCAATAAAATACAAATCAATCAGTGCATTTTCTGTTTCTTCTTTGGTAAATCCTCCACACAATAAATGCGGTACTGCATCCACTTTAAACTTGTTCATAATGGCAGCGCAGATCCCCACCGTTCCGGGCCTTTTTCTGGTACTTATTTTTTCTAACAGTCCATTGGCATGTTTCTTATACATGTATTCCTCCCTGTGATAGGTCACATCTATAAAAGGTGGGTTAAACTCCATAAGGGGGGTTATACCATCGAGCAGGTTGGTTAAACTCTGTCCTTTTAGTGGAGGAAGAATCTCAAATGAAAAAAGTGTTTTATCTGCGTTTTTTAAGTATTCGGTGACTTTCATGATTTTGTATTAAATGCTCTTTAAGGTTGGTACTTAAAAAGCTTAAATTTACTGCCAATAATATTACCTGTACTCATGGGCCTACCTGACCCAATGGTTTGTATGTCCTCCTCTCCTATCGAGGTTCCGAAGTCAATTTGGGCGTATAGGCCAAATTAGGTGAAAGCCATTTTTCAGCCTGAGCGGTAGACACACCTTTTCTTCGGGCATAATCTGCTACCTGGTCTTTACTAATTTTCCCCAGACCAAAATACCTGCTTTCTGGATGACCGAAGTAATAACCACTCACTGAAGAAGTTGGGTACATGGCAAAGCTGTCGGTAAGTTTCATCTCAGCATTTTTTTCCACTTTCAATAAATCAAAGAGGGTTCTTTTTTCTGAATGTTCCGGACATGCAGGGTACCCCGGTGCAGGTCGGATCCCTGTATAATTTTCCTTGATTAACTCTTCATTTTCTAAGGACTCATCCGGTGCATAACCCCAATATTCTTTTCTCACCAACAGATGAAGGTATTCCGCAGCTGCTTCTGCCAAGCGGTCGGCCATGGCTTTTAACATGATGTCATTGTAATCATCCCCCTGTTCTTGAAACTCCTTGAGCTTTCCTTCTATATTTAGGCCCGCAGTCACTGCAAATCCACCCATATAATCGGTACTTTCCGGGTGAATATAATCGGCCAAAGAACGGTTGGGAATCCCCTTACCTTTTTTACCCTGTTGCCTTAGAAAGTGGAAAGAATACGGTTTTCCCTCAGTATAAGCAGGATCAACCACCAAATCATCACCAGATCTTTGTACCGGAAACAAACCAAAAACTGCATTGGCTGTCAACCAGCCTTCGTTCACAATGCGGTCTAACATCTTGTTGGCATCATTGTATAATTTGAGTGCCTCTGCCCCGACTACCGGATCTTTCAAAATCTTTGGAAACCTACCTGAAAGCATCCAGGTACTGAAAAAGGGTGTCCAGTCAATATAATTTCTAATAATGGAAAGGTCCATATTCTTCAACACCGTCACCCCCAGTTTTTTTGGTTTTACCGGAGTATAATTGCCCCACTCTATGGCCACCGGATTGGCTTTGGCTTCATTATAGGTAGCCATCTGCTTCACCTCCTGCTTGGCTGCATGAACTTCCCTTAACTTTTGGTAGGTGGCTTTGATTTCCTGTTTATAGGCGTCTTTGGTTTCTTTGCTGATGGCCTCCCCTGCCACAGGAACTGACTTGGAAGCATCTGCCACATGGACAACGATGCCACTGTAAACCGGATCGATCTTCACGGCAGTGTGAATCCTGGAAGTAGTTGCTCCACCTATCAGCAATGGAATATCCAAACCTCTTCTTTCCATTTCTGATGCCACGTTGACCATTTCATCCAAGGAAGGGGTAATCAAGCCACTCAGGCCGATTATATGGGCATCATTGTCCAAAGCTTCCTGAATAATTCGTTCCGTTTCAACCATCACCCCCAAGTCTATGATCTTGTAAGAATTACAGGCCAATACCACTCCTACTATGTTTTTACCAATGTCATGCACATCTCCTTTTACCGTTGCAAGTAAAATTCGCTTCACATTGTCTTCTTGCTCTCCTGTAGTCTCGTTGGTACCCGGTAGGGGCATAAAGGGCTCGAGGTAGGCCACCGCTTTTTTCATTACCCGGGCACTTTTCACTACCTGAGGCAAAAACATTTTTCCTTCCCCAAAAAGATCTCCAACAACATTCATCCCATCCATTAGTGGACCCTCAATTACCTTCAAGGCATCTATTAATTGCAGTCTCGCCTCCTCTGTATCCTCGATGATATAATCCAACACTCCTTTGACCAGGGCATGTTGAATTCTCTTCTCTACGGGCAGGCTTCTCCAGGCTTCATCTGCTTTGCCTTTCTTTCCTTGGGATTTTACGGAGTCTGCAAAATCCAGTAATCGCTCCGTTGCATCTTCACGTTTGTTCCACATTACATCCTCCACTCTTTCTAGCAGGTCTTTGGGGATGTCGTCATAAATCTCCAACATGGAAGGATTGACGATACCCATATCCATGCCATGCTGTATGGCATGATACAAGAATACTGCATGCATGGCTTCTCTTACCGGATTATTGCCTCTAAAAGAGAAAGAGACATTACTAACCCCTCCACTAACTTTTGCTCCGGGAAGGTTTTCTTTGATCCATTTGGTGGCTTTGAAAAAGTCCACTGCATTGTTTTTATGTTCGTCCATTCCGGTGGCCACCGGAAATATATTTGGGTCGAAAATAATGTCTTGTGGATTAAAGTTTATTTTATCCGTGAGCAAGTCGTAGGATCTTTTACAAATATCGATACGTCTTTGGTAGGTGTCTGCTTGCCCTTTTTCATCAAAGGCCATGACTACCACAGCCGCACCAAACTTTTTAATGGTTTTGGCTTGAAACAAAAATTCTTCCTCCCCATTTTTCAGACTGATGGAGTTGACAATTCCTTTGCCTTGAATACATTTAAGTCCAGCCAAAATAATTTTCCATTTGGAACTGTCGACCATCACGGGTATCCTGCTTATTTCGGGTTCGGATGCCACCAGATTCAGGAATTTAACCATGGCTGCTTCTCCATCAAGCATGGCCTCATCCATGCAGACATCCAGAATTTGTGCCCCTCCTCGCACTTGGTCCAAAGCTACTTCCAGAGCTTCATCATAGTTGTCATTCAATACTAATCTTGCAAACTTCTTAGAGCCTGTGACATTGGTACGCTCACCAATATTCACAAAATTTAAGGATTCATTAAAAATCAGTGGCTCTAACCCTGATAATTGCAAGGTGGATATTTTAGTAGGTTTACTCATTAAATTAATCTTCTTCCGTTAAAACGTGCTGATTTCTGGGTGGGTATTTACTGGCAGAAGCTGCCAAAGCAGCAATATGTTCCGGGGTTGTTCCGCAACAACCGCCTACTATATTGACCCAGCCTTCTTTTAAAAACAGGTTTACTTCTTTATCCATTTCTTCCGGACCCTGATCGTATTCTCCAAACTCATTGGGAAGACCTGCATTGGGGTAAACACTTACATGGAAAGGTGATTTGTCTGACAAGACCTTTAGATAGGGTCTAAGCTCTGCTGCGCCCAAAGCACAATTTAATCCTACACTTAGTAAAGGAACATGAGCGATAGATATTAAGAATGCCTCGGTGGTTTG
>NZ_CAXBOC010000320.1:0-6870 GCF_963976465.1 uncultured Cyclobacterium sp.
AGTTGAAGAAAAAGCTGAATTATTTAAGAGCTTGTTAAAACATCCCAAGATTAAGGAGATTAGAAACAAAGGGCTGATGATGGCAGTAGCTTTTGAATCATTTGATATATTGAAACCTATTATTGACCGTTGCATTGAGGATGGAGTAATTACAGATTGGTTTTTATATTGCGAAAATGCCATGAGAATAGCACCACCACTGACCATAAGTAATGAAGAAATTCATATTGCTTGTGAACGTATTCTAAAAGCCATAGATGAAGTTTAATTAATAACCATTAAACTAACACCCCTAGGTTTTTTCAGAAAAATTGAAGGTGTAAAAATTATTTTAAATTGACATTCTTGACATTGCATTTATGCTTAACTGATATAGATAAAGAATGTACCCCGTGCGAATGAACATAAAATTTAAATTTTCCTTATTTTGCACGGAAATTGATAATCTAGGAATAGAACAATAAATAAATTAACCAATTGTATTATGATGATCCGCCATTTTTTATTCACCTTATTTTTATTCATAAGCTTTTCCTTATCGGCCCAGGAACAATCCGGCCCCTCAACAGCAGAATTAGAGAATGGTACGATTGAGGAACAGTTTGAATATATTAAAAAGGTTTCCACTAACTACCAAGAGTATAAGGTCATTAAATTACGTTCACTGGAAAAACTAAGAACCAATATTCTGGACTCATTAAATGGGTATAAATCTACCATTCAGGAGTTAAAGACTACCCTGCAGGAAAACAAAACCCAAATAAATGACTTGAACCAAAAGCTAAGTACCACCAAAGCTGATTTTGACCGAGCTGTGGAAGAAAAAGACAGCTTTAGTATTTTTGGTATGTTATTACACAAGAATTTTTACAACAATTTGGTATGGGGAATAATTATTCTTCTGATTTTAATACTAATTGTTTCCTACTTCAGGTTTAAAAGAAGTCACCAAGTGACTGCTGAAACTCAACAAAGCTTAGAGGATCTTCGCGAAGAATTTGAATTACACAGAAGAAACACCCTGGAAAGAGAGAGAAAACTCAATCGTCAATTGGTGGATGCCCTAAACAAAAAAGATTCATGAAAACAATCGCCATAGACATGGATGGGGTTTTAGCAGATGTTTATACACAGTTTATTGACATGCATTTTGCAGAAACCGGAGAGCGCCTGAACCAAAAAGATATGATAGGTTTAACAGAAGGAGAGGCATTTCCGCACCTATTAAAACACGTATACACTAAAGGTTTTTTTGAAACAGCACCGCTGATTCCCGGTGCCAAACAGGTGGTTGAGGAGTTATCTAAGGTTTATAAGATTTTTATAGTTTCTGCTGCCACAGAATTCCCTTTAAGCTTAGGAGAGAAGCACTTATGGTTAAGTGAACACTTTCCTTTTATTACTTGGCAACAAATGGTCTTCTGTGGTTCCAAGGAAATAATCAATACCGACATCATGATAGATGATCACTTTAAAAACCTTGATTATTTTAAGGGAAAGACCTATTTATTTTCCCAGCCCCACAATGAAAATGCCGACCCGAAAAATCATGAAAGAGTTAAAAACTGGGAGGAATTGAAACAGATTTTGCTGTAAACCACAAATTTAATCGGCCCTTTGTAATTCCAATGTAGCGTTATTGGCCTATTCAAAGTTAATTTCAGCAATACCATCTGGATTTAAGGCATCTATCATTAGAATAGTTTCAAATAAAAAAATCCATTCATCCTAACCAAGAAGCGGTAAGGGGGAATGGATTTTCATTAGAGTAATGGGCTTCAGTTACCAAAACTATGACAGCTATGTTAATTTAACTGGCCCAATTAAAATGTTTTATATATAAATTAACACAAATGCTTAAGTTGCCAATTTCACATCTATGGCACTTAAACCTTTAGGTGTTTTTTCAGTTTCAAAGGTTACTTGGTCATTTTCTCTGACATCATCAACCAGTCCTTTCACATGGACAAATATACTATCCTGAGATTCTAGATCTTTAATAAATCCATAACCTTTGGATTCGTTGAAAAAGGTAACTTTTCCTTTTCTTCTTAGATCTTCAGGATCAATTGGAGCTTGTTTGGACACACTTACTTCAATGTCTTCAAGCTCAATTTTCTTTTTCTTAACGGTAGGATCCGGTGGGGTTGAAGTGATATTACCATCTTCGTCTACATAGGCTATCATGTCATCAAGATCTCCCCCTTTATTGGAATTAGATTTCCTGGCTTCTTTTTTTTCTTCCTTCTCTTTCTTCTTCCTTAATCTTTTTTTCTCTTTTTCTTTTTTGTTAAAAGTTTCTTTCGATTTTGCCATAAATTATTTTTTGTTCTTACGTTAGTTTTTTTGTCGGTTATTAGACCGATAATCCAGTAAACACCAATCAAGTCATCCTAATTTTATCATTATCGTTAGCACCTTCGGAGTGAAAAAATACGGGTCAATCCGGTACTTTCTATAAAATTAGCGGGTATTATTTCTCTGGGTAAGTACAAATTTGGCCAAAATAATGGATTATTCCTATTTCATACCATGAATATATTTTTAAAAGAAGGGCTAAACCCAACTTTAAGGTTATTTAACCTAAAAAATCGTTCCTTCCCTACTTCCTCTTAATAAGATCAGGGTTTCAGGAATATTAGAAATTAATAGGCTTTCAGCACTTGCTTGAATGAAACCGAATGGCCTACTATATGAATTACTTACAGACTTCTTTAAAAATTGAATATTTATTGTACTTTTTGGCTTTAAAAGGCATTAGTTTATAACTTTATTACCTGACAATTTATTAATTCAAAAAACCAATCGTAATCAAAATCATTATTCAATGAAAAAACACGTTTTATTGTTATTATTAATCGGACTGGTCTTCAGCCGATTTGTATCTGCTCAATCTCAACAAGGGGACCTTATCAGGATAATGGTTAGCCCATCATCAACCGATAAAATTTATGAAAAAGGGGATAACATATCATTTGATGTGGCCATTTACAAGTTCGGTCAGTTAGTCGAAGGGGCCGAAATCGAATATCAAATTGGGCCGGAAAAAATGGAGCCTGTATTAACCGGAACAGAAATATTAAAAAAGGGAACAACTACTTTAAAAGGAGGAAAACTTGATGTCCCTGGATTTGTAAGGTGTCAAGTAACCTATAGAGAAGATGGAGAAACCTATACCAATACAGGAACAGCCGGAATAGCACCTTTAGAAATTCAGCCTACCACCACCTTACCTGATGATTTTAAAGAATTTTGGGACAAGGGAAAAGCGGCTTTAAAAGATATACCTCTGGAGCCTGTATTGACCTTAATTCCAGAAAGATCTACCCACCACACCAATGTTTACCATGTATCCTTTAAAAATATTAGTGGGGAAATCTATGGCATCTTAACCAAGCCTAAGAAACCTGGAAAATATCCCGCAATCTTGCATGTTCCTGGTGCCGGAATCAGGCCCTACTATGGTGCCAATATCAATCAAAATGTTATCTCCCTTCAAATTGGAATCCATGGAATCCCGGTGAATTTATACAATTCATCATTGTATCAGGACTTAAGAGCAGGTGCATTGGCCAACTATAACCGCATCTTCTTGGATGATAAAGACAAATATTATTACAAGCGAGTATACCTTGGCTGTGTAAGAGCTGTGGATTTTATCTTTGCTCAGGAAGAGTTTGACGGAGAAAACATTGGGGTAATGGGTGGAAGCCAAGGAGGTGCTTTATCCATTATCACAGCCGGTTTGGATGAAAGAATTAAATATTTGGTAAGTTATTACCCTGCCCTTTCTGACCTCACGGGTTACCTTCATGGTAGAGCCGGTGGTTGGCCACATTTATTTAGAGATGAATGGAGCAATCAGCCGGACCGAATTGAAACATCTAAGTATTATGATGTGGTAAACTTTGCAAGATTTGTGAAAGTCCCCGGCTTTTATTCTTGGGGTTTCAATGACAATGTATGCCCTCCTACCTCTATGTATTCTGCCTACAATGTGGTTCCCGGAGATAAGGAATTATCGCTTTATCATGATGCCGCACACTGGCGTTATGCTGAACAAAGCAAAGAAGGTCACGAATGGTTGGTTAAAAAAATCGGAGCCAAATAAATAAGACACCTAATAAAACAGCTTGAAAACAAATGATTTTCAAGCTGTTTACATTTTTTCTTAGTAAAACAATACTTCGGTCAAAACTTAACCCTATTGCCAACTGGTTTCAATTCCCTGAGACCTAATAAAAGATTGAAACTCCTTTAATAAGGAGCTGTTTTCCCGAATGTTTTTGGGTTGCTCTTTTTTACTCATCGCAAAGGGCACCAGCATGCCTACTGCCTCCCCTATGCTCCACTCAACGGGGTGTAATCGGTAGCATCCATTGGTAATATGGGTGGTACCAATATTTTTATTAGCAGGCAACAAATTTTCTGTTTCTTGAGGAATCAAAGCCCCTAAAGGTATTTGAAATGGCAATGAACCAAAATCAATGTAATTATCACCTCCACAGCTGGGGTGTAAATCGATATGGTAATAACCTATTCCTACGCTATCATGAAATGCCGCAGCTTTTAAATTCTTCCCCTCCAAACCGGAAACTTGTGCGCGCTGGGCTGCCCCCACATGTTCTTCTAGTACCGTGAACAAACTCTTTATTCTTCTCGATTCCCTTACATAGGGATATTTGGCCAAACCATCTTCAGTTCCCATCAGGTCATTCCTGAGCCTAAGACCCGGCCATCCTTTGCCCCCATCAGGACGTGGAGCTTCTGTTTGCAGCCAATAAAGCAAAGACAAGCTCTGCTGTTTTCCTGCATCAACATGTTTATTAAAGGTTTCTTCACTTACATCCACGATATTACCCGACACATAATCATTTTGTGGCCAGTTGACGAGCGTAGCATCTCCCTCATAAAAGCCCGGTTGATGATTTTTCTGCTCAATAATTTTCCTGTAAACCATCAAATTTAAACTGTTGCCTGTTTTCACACTTTCCGGATGGAAACCAAGTGCTTTCGGCTTCAAGTCTTTAGGACTGCTGTAATTAAGCTCCAGCATTTTTCCCGCCCAGGGAGGGTTCATTTGAGGTTCAAAATTTTTCCAAAACTCATAATCAGAAGGCTTTGGTATGGTCCAATCCTCCCCTTTAACATAGTCTATGGCAAAGCAGACAGTAAAGGCTTGGTTGTTCTCAGGTCGGTGGGTTACACCTGCATGAAATTCCCCTGTATCTCCCTTCGCTTCACTTCCGGTGATATAAGCCGTACCTGTGAGTGGAAGCAAGTCTCCCAATTCTGTAGCATCCACAAAATACTCACCTTCCAATAATGAGGTGTTTCCTGTAATTGTATTTTTAGCAATCAGCGATTGCACCCTCTTCCCATGGACTTTGGCAGTCTCTACCTTGTGCTGCTTAAGTATAATGAGTTTACGAGAACTTTCATAGGAAGCAAACATTTCTTGCAAGACAAGGTGGCCTACTTTAGGTTCAAAACAAAGTCGGGAGACGGACCCTCCCCCCGGATTGAGTCTTTTGTTTGAAGCAGCTTCGGGAGTTAAAGGGTAACACCTCTTGTAATAATCTCTGATTTTCTCTCTGAAAACCCTGTACAATTCGGGAGCTCCATGTGATTCAATCCATTGATGTTCATCCGGCGGTACCCCCTGTTGAGACAGCTGTCCTCCTAACCAATCTGTCTCTTCGGTCATTACCACAGTCAGGCCATTTCTCAGGGCTGCAAAAGCAGCTGAGCACCCCCCCAATCCTCCTCCTGCAATGATTAAATCTGCCTTAAATACTTTGCCACTTTCGTTTATTTGAACACTTTTCGCTCCTTGGTTGGCATGTGCCGGTAAACCTGAAAGTGTAGCCGTGGCAAGGGTACCTCCACCCATTACCACCTTGCCCATAAAGTTTCTTCTATTCATTGTCTCAATATTATATTTTGCTTAGAATTAATCCCAAATCCGGCCATTGTTTTCTTTTCCGGAATGCATTCACTTCCTAACCAATTGCCGGACTAAGGACTCACATTAACTATTGAATTTTTTCAAGGCTTTTCCAAACCTGATACAGCCCTCTTGGTACATGAAAACATCCTTTCCACTTTCCTCCTTTGAGGGGCAGCTGGATTTTACCATACCTGTCCAGGTAACCAAACCACTCGAGAGATTCAGGGTCTTTGAAATGATTCCAGGTATAATCATGTACCTTATAAAACCATTGAAGACAATCATTATTGCCTGTGATAGCATAAGCTTTTGATAAAAACACCAAGGTTTCCAAATGGACCCACCACAATTTTTGGTTCCACTCTAACTTCTCCGAGGGATGTCCCAAAATATCTAAAAAATAGTAAATCCCTCCATACGCTTTGTCCCAGCCATACTCCAAGGTTTTCAAGCCTGTTGCTATGGCTTTTTGACACAAATCTTCATCCTTATACTTTTGGCTTAGGTCTAGCATAAACCACATGGCCTCTATGGCATGACCGGGACTTGTTAACCTTCCCTCATGGGAATTAGAAAAACTTCCATCCAAGTTCACATTTTCCAAAATCAAGCCGGATTCCTCCTGATAAAAAACATCCATCACTTCATGGATTACTGTAGGCACCAATTCTTCAACCTTTTCCTTATCTAGCAACGACTCCATTTCAAGCGTTAAATTGCTCAGTATCATAGGCAGGGCAAAACTTTTTAAATCCCTTGTTCCGGGAAATGTTTTGTTGTAAATCCCTTTTGGATTGTCTTTTCTCTTTAGAATGTTCTCAAAAGTACGCACTGCAATGGAAGCGTAGGCTTCATTTGGGGCCACCTTGTTTAGCGCAGCAAAAGCCATGGCTGCAAAGCAATCGGAAAATATATTATAT
>NZ_CAXBOC010000321.1:0-6862 GCF_963976465.1 uncultured Cyclobacterium sp.
CTTCATCACCGCTAATGAAAATAGCGCTGGATGCCGGGGAGATAGCACGGGAAAATTACCCTCTGACTATCCAGATTGATATACCGCTCAGCAAGGGGGGAAAATATCAGCTAATCAATGAAAATATTGGTGCAAGTTATCCCGCACAAGTTTTGCCCTCCGGAGAACTGTTGGTCTTTATAGATCATATGGATGCAGCTACCAAGGCTGAATTTAGCTTAATAAAAGCTACCGAATCTAAAAAGCAAAAAGTGACTATCTCACAAACAGAAGAGGGGGTGGAAGTATTATCCGAATCACAGCCTGTACTAAAATATCAAACCGCAGTGGCAAGCCCTCCCGGTGATTTGCCTGATTATTATGAGAGAAGCGGCATGATCCACCCACTTTACAGTCCGAGTGGACAAATTATTACAGATGCTTTTCCGTCAGGTCATACCCACCAACACGCTATTTTCAATGCGTGGGTAAATACCCAATATAAAGGAGAAAAAGTTGATTTCTGGAATCAGCATTCAGAAACAGGTACAGTAGAACATGTAAGTTTGAATACAGCGGAGGCAGGAAACAGTGGGGCAATTATCGAAAGTCAATTGCGCCACATCAGCCTAAAATATGGGGAAGTCTTAGGAGAAAAATGGACCATCATGGTTTACCCAACCGATGATTATTTCATTTTTGATTTGATATCGGAACAAACCAATACAAGTAATGACACTCTTTTTATTTTAGAATATCATTACGGTGGAATGGGTTTCAGAGGAAGCAAAGAATGGAATAAAGTAGACAGTACCCACTTTACCAATACCTGGGAAATCCTGACATCGGAGGGCTATACAAATGAAAACGCCAACCATACCCATGCCTCTTGGGTTTCAGCCTCAGGAAAGGTTGACGGCCAAAAAACATCGGTTACAGTATTTGGATTTCCTGAAAATTACAGGTATCCACAAGCCATCAGGGTGCACCCTTCCATGCCATATTGGGTCTATGCACCAATGGTTGACGGGGAGTTTTATATTGCTCCCGGAGCCGGTTATAAGAGTAAATTCAGGTATTATGTGCCCAATGGAGCATCCAACCCGGAAATAATTAGGAATATCGATCAGAGCTTGAAGTCTCCGGTAAAGGCTACACTATTGGATTAAAAGAGGTCTAGTGATATTTTGTCACCTTTGTCACACAATATGGCAACAAAGGTGACAAAATAAGGCCCACTTAGGAATACATCATTATTCTACCCAACGGTGATTCTTTCGCCTAAAAATGAACCGTGTAACTCATTACCGGGAACATGGATAGCTGCGGTATTTCATCGATTTCTTTTTTAACGTTATTGTAGTAATAATCAATCGCTGTATTATTATTTGTCAGATTTTGAATATCCAGTTTGACCTCATGGCTTAGCTTTTGTTTATTCACTCGATAACTTATGGCTATATTAAGGTAGAACACATCATCTGCCTTATCCCCCAGGTATTGACCTTCATTTTCCACTTGCTTTTCCTGTTTGATGGATTCTTCCAGGTCAATTGAAGTATACCTTCTGCCTCCCAAAAAGGTAATTCTTGAATTAACTCCTATGGTTTTATCATTAGAATTTTTTCGTCCCACTGTAAATTCTTTTCCAAATAGAAAGTTCCCTACATAATTCCCATTGTATCTGGAGTTTTTCCAAGCTCTATTTTTGGCCTTGTATTTAGAATCATAGAAGGAAGTCGTTAGCAAGAAATAATATTGATTGCTAAAATACCGCTCCAAGGTAAGTTCCAAACCAATATTTTTTCCTTCACCTTCATTTACTAAAGCCTTGTCCACAAAATAATCATCTTGATTGATTAAAGAATAGAGACTCCCTAATTTGTCCTCGACAGGGATATTATACAAATGCTGATAATAGGCTTCCAGCTTTAAAAACAAATTGCTGTTCAATAAATTTTCATAGCCAATTACATAATGGGAAGCCTGCATAAGCTCTAAATTTTTGTTGGGCATGGAATAATTGCCATTGGGCTGGTAAACCAGGGCATAATGATTAGGCAGAGAGGCCATTTTACTATGTAGGCCAAAAGCTGCATTTATATTTTGCGATTCATCCAGTTGGTATTTCAAAGCCAATCTGGGTTCAATATATACCTTGTCATTTAAATTGCTTTTGGAAACATGCACCCCGTTTATAGCAGTAAGAAGTGCTGAAACCCTCCATTTCCAATTGAAATAACCCTCAGTAAAATTGGCTACTCCTTCATTCTCCTGCCCTTTCAAATATTGATTTTGAGGAATACTGAAATAGCGATTCTCAAAATCAAAGTTACTATGAGCATACATCAGTCCTGCCTGAAAATTGTGCTTGGAATTAATTTTATGATGTAAGGTGGACAATAGACGTGAGGTTTGATTATTTAAGCTTGCGTTATAAAATTCTTTCAATATTTCTTCTTCATAAGGTCTTTTTTCAATCAATTTACTCCCGTTAAAACCATAAGAGACGATGGATTTTAAGTAGGTATTGTTGCCCAAAGGAATAAAATGTTTAAGTCCTGTTACTGCCAAGTTACTGTATTGGGAACCATCTTCCAATATGATTTCATCGTCTTCCTCATCAGTGGTAACAAAGCCGATTTTGCTAGCTCCCCCTAATCCAAAAAAGGTAAATATTCCTGCCTTTTTTGTGGGGAAATAAAATTTAAAACTTAAATCCTGATACCTGGGTACACCACCAAAATCAACCAAGCCTATGTCATCCAATAAGGAAAGGGTAGAGTAACGGTAGTTTACCAAGTAACTACTATTGTTCTTTTTACTGATGGGGCCTTCAGCGGTAAAATCTAGGCCCAAAACGCCTAATGAGAAACTATATTCCTGCCTTTCATCATTGCCTTTTCTGAGTTTCATGTCAAAAATACCCGATAAAGCGTTCCCATATTGGGAGGCAAAGGCTCCTGAATAGAATGCTGAATTGGCCAACATTTGGCTATTCAGGGCATTGATGGGGCCACCTGTAAGCCCTTCAATAGCAAAATGGTTTGGGTTAGGGATCTCAATGTCTTCCAACCTCCACTGTATAAACCGTGGGTTGTTTCCTCGCACGATGATGTCATTGTTACCGGAACCTTCATTGATTATTCCGGCAAAGGAAGACACCAGACGTGCGGGATCACTTATGGCTCCTGCATGTCTTTTGGATTCTTCAATGGAGAGTTGTTTGGCGGAACTAATGGCCATTTCATTGGTGGATTCTCCCTTTTTATAGGCCCTTATTTCCACCTGATCCAATTGCTGAAATGATTCTTTCATCTCAATGTTTAAAACAGTCTCCTTACCTGAAATCAACAAAATATTTGGAACGGTAACCCTTTCATAACCTAAGCTTGAAACCGACAAAGTAACCCGACCTACGGTTACATTCTCAATTTTAAAATTGCCATCAATATCTGAGATCTCACCAATTAATGGGTTTGAATTGTCTATTGTGACATTTGCAAAGGGAATGGCACTTTTACTATCGGTATCTACAATTCTCCCTCTAATCGTTTGATGGGGACTTTGTGCATTAACTGCATTCACAAATAAAAAAGTGGCAAAAATAAATAGGCCAAATACTATAGGTTTCATAAGATAAATTTTTAGTGTTTACCTAATGACAACAGAAGTTGTATATCCCCCTAGTTTGGAGGAAACTGAATCAAACCTATCGAAAGGGTGATGGCCTTATTTTTGGTCGATAATATTAAAAAAATATATTTTAAATGGGTGGATTGGTTCTAATTAGCGTGTGCTCCTTATTAAAAATCCTGAGTTTAAAGAAACGATAATAACCTGGCTAAAAACATTTAATAACTCATGTTTACTTTTACTCATTAAAATTAAAGGCTAAGAAAAGGTAGTTTAGCCTGTTTAGTTCTTTTTCAAATCTTCGGATGTAGCCAAAGCGATTACTCTTCCTTCGCTGCCTACTGCATTGTAGAAGTGATAAACCACACCCTTCCACTTTATTACCCATGGCTTATGGGCATACTTTTCGTCAAAATCTTCTGAAGGTGCAACCAGATCTTCCCCCTCCCAATCTGTCCAGTTAATTAAATCATAGGAACAAGCAAACCTTTCAAAAGCTCCAGGCTTCCAGAAGGCTCCAAAATAAAACATAACATATAGATCATTTATTTTAGCAATTTGGGCATCTCCACAAATTCCTTTTCCTCTGCTTATGACGGGATCATTTCCAAAGCGTTTCCAAGTCAACATATCATCTGAAACAGCCATTCCAATACTTTCATAATTTGCTGAATCTCCTTTCGCATTGTAGTACATGATAAAAGGATGTCCGGTGTTTTCATCATTGTCTCGGATGACCAAGCTTTTGTAAATGGTTTTATTTTCAAACCAACGAATATCCTCATCCTCAGGAGACAATAATGGTTTATGGTTTGTTTTCCATTCTTTAGCATCGGTCAAGGTAGTGGTGTTGGCCATGCCTATTTTAAGTGTTCCTGCTTCATAACCTTCAGAGCTCCCTCCCAAATAACTCATCCAATATTGATCCTTAAATTTTTCCACACCATAATCTCCACCCCATTCTGTATTGACCAGGGAGACATATCCTGCCTTTTGGTTGGCATCCCAAGTGTCTTTGGTGAAAGACAAAATTTTACCTTTGGATTCCCAGTCTAACAAATTTTCACTTTCTGCCAACCATGTTTCATAGCCTTGCCCATCAAAAACAATATATGTCATGTACCAAATCTCATCTTTTTGGAAAATGGTTGGTGAATCAATCATCTTAGTAGTATCCGGATGCTGAAAAACCACTCCATATTTGAAAGGGGTTTTAACTTCTTCAAAAATTTGTTCCATTATCTCTTTAGAAACTGCTGTCTTTGGATTTGATTCCTTTTGGTTACAACAGCTCAATGCTAAGGATATGAATGTTAGGACTATGGATAAGAATGAAGATTTCATTGGATACAATAACTTTATTAAAAATTATTAAGAATAGAAAAAGCCCTGTGTAAAATGGGCTTAAAATTAATTTGAATGCTGAATATAAAGTAAAATATCTTTGTTCTATACTTGCCCTAAAAGCTTCTTTTCCTCAACCCTTAAATAAACTCAATTTGCGCCTATTATATTACCCTATTCGCATTCCATTTGGCACCGCACTATCAGGTTGAATTAATGTCACCTCTTTATTTTCTCCTAAACCTCCCAAGACCAGGCACTCACTCATCATGTTGGCAATTTGTTTGGGTGGAAAATTAATTACAGCAATTACTTGTCGACCAATTAATTCTTCAGGTTTATATTTTTTTGTTATTTGAGCTGAAGTTTTCTTTTTGCCAAAAGACCCAAAATCTATCATTAATCGATAAGCAGGATTTTTTGCTTCAATAAATACTTCAGCCGAAAGTATTGTTCCTACTCTCATTTCTACTTTTAAAAAGTTATCCCAAGATAATTCCTCCATTATTATTCGCTTAAGTTCTCAGGTCATGAAAACAACTTTTGATTTTAATCCTGACTCAAATATATCGGAAAAAAGTAAGGTAATGAAACCAACTTAGTTTAAGAAGGCAGGGTTAATGTCCGTATCAATACCTTCGAAAAGTGATTCCATCATGGAATAATAATTCTTTTGCACATTCAAGCTTTTAATGGTTTGGATTCAATCTTTCTAAATCTTAGCCATTAAGCATTCAAGCATCATCCATAAAAAGTTTTATTTCCAAATCAATGGACTCTTCAATCTTAACTAAGCCTCCTAAACGGCTTGAAGCATTAAGCCCAAGCTCTTCCATGGAGAGGTTTAGGGAACCTTGGTATTTACCATCCAATTGGTAAAATGCCACTTTTTCTAAAACATGATCTTTACCCGCCATTTGTAAAAATATATCGCCAAAAATCATTTGAGAACCACGTTGCAAATTACTTACAGAAACCAAACATATTGGATGTTCTTCAGCTTTAAGCGTTTTTCTAAAATCACTGTTCAATAAAAAATTACCACAACCAAAAGCACTTACAGGGATTTCAAAATCCAGGGAAGCTACTGCACTGGACTTTGAATCAAAAAGTAGCGTATCGCGTTTGTCTTGACTCTCATAGCTGCATTCAAAACTCCCGATTGTAGTTTTGCCTTTTACAATGATTTCTGTTTGATCAATAACCAATGCTTCATTTTGAAATGAGCCGGTTAGGAATAAACAACAGCCTAGTAGTAACGCGATACGCATGATTTAATAAATTAAACTTTAAAAACCTATTACTCCTTCGATCATTAATCCATTGAAAGAACCTCCATTACGGATATCAGTTGGAGCAAAATCCTGATAGTTTTGGCTAACATATTCTAATTTTGCCAGAATATTTTTGGTAATATACCAACCACCACCAACTTGAACACGAGAAATGTTTGGTTCTATTCCACTTACCATTTCACCACCAACCTTATTGTAACGGCCCGCCAAATAGTAATTGTCACTGGCGCCAAAACGGTAAACTGCGTCAACACCTACTTGATTCCAGGTTCTGTCTTCGCTTTCATTGGACGCTTTACCTTTTGATTGCTCAAAGTTTCCAAAAAGCTCCAAACCACGATACGAAATAAATGGGTTCAACACAATTGCGGTTACATTGTCTCGCATACCGGGATTAAAGCGGCCTGTTCTAAAATCGGAAGAAGTAGAAGCCAATGTATTGGACATGACAAGGTAATAACGTGAACCTGATCTATCTCCTGCCCACAGGGTGTTATTTACAGAACCTGAAGTTGTATAAACTGATCCTGTCAACCTTAGGCGTAGTTCATTGTCTAAGGTTTTATCATAGCCTAGTTTTCCGATAAAAGATGGCTTTCTTTTGTCCG
>NZ_CAXBOC010000322.1:0-6857 GCF_963976465.1 uncultured Cyclobacterium sp.
CAGTTATAATATCACCGACAGGCTAAGGGCAACCGCAACCATTAACATTACTGAATCAGGTTCAGACAATCGGCCTATTATTGATGGAGGTAGAACTTCTCCGGTAAGAAGCCTATATGAGACAGGAGCGCAAGTAAATATTCTTGATCTCCAACAGTATTGGGTACCGGGGTCTGAAGGTATTCTTCAAAGAAAATATAAACAAAAGCAAAACAACCCCTATTTCGTCGTCAATGAAAACCCTACAGGTTTTGATAGAAACAGGACCGTCAGTAAGCTACAGCTTGATTATGATGTCACCAGTAATCTAAGCATGATGCTACGTTATGCCAGGGATTCTTATGATGAACAGCAGGAGGCAATTATTGCTTACAATAATTATGATCAAATCAATGGAGGGTATCATTTAAGAAACAATATCAACAAGGAGAACAACTTGGACTTTATGCTGAATTATCAAAAGATTTTCAATGAAGATTGGAACATTACAGCATTGGCCGGAGTGAATAGGATGGAGCAAAAGTATGGCTTTATGGATAATAATGCAGGTCAATTGGTCATTCCTATGCTGTATACCATTGCTAATGGTGCACCCGGTACAGTTTCTTATGATAGCCAGCAATTCTGGAAAGTTATTTATGGCGTTTATGGGTCTGTATCTACAGGGTTCCAAGATAAATTGTATTTGGATATTACTGCCAGAAATGATTGGTCAAGTACATTACCAATAGAAAACCGATCTTATTTTTATCCCTCAGCATCCTTGAGTGCCATTGTTTCCGAAATGGTAGATATGCCTTCTTTTGTAGATTTATTTAAATTTCGGGCAGGGATAGCTCAGGTAGGTAATGATGTTGCTCCCTATAGTTTGATCCCTACTTTCAATACGGCCTTAGACTGGGGTACTGCAAAAAGTATGTACATGGGAGGTTTACTGAGAAATACTTCCTTAAAACCTGAAATATCTACTTCTTCAGAGGCAGGATTTGATATTTCTCTATTTAACAATAGGGTAGGCATAGATGCAACTTATTATGTCCGTGGAAATAAGAACCAAGTATTGCCAATAGATCTTCCTATAGAATCGGGGGCTAGCAGTAAGCTCATTAATGCCGGTTTGGTGGAAAGCCGTGGCTTTGAATTGGGGCTTAGCACTTCACCTATTATTTCCGGGGATTTTAGATGGGACTTGAATGTTAATTTTACCAGAAACAGGACAAGTATCAAGGAACTTGCAGATGGGATTACTTATTACAATTTCACCTCTTACAGTGGAGCGGAGTTGAGAACTTACGTGGGGGGAGACATAGGCGACATATACATGCGTCCGGTACTTACCGTGAAAGATACAGAATCACCTTATTTCGGGTACCCTGTACTCACCGGTAGTGGCTTGTACCAAGCAGATCAGGATGTAAATAATTTAGTAAAGATTGGGAATTTCAACCATGACCTGATGGTATCCTTTCAGCCAACCTTTAGCTATAAAAACTTTAGTGTGTATGCGAATATAGATTGGAGACAAGGGGGCGAGTTTTACTCCAATACAATGATGTTTTTGGGTAATAATGGAATGTTGGAAGAAACCCTTTCAGGCATGTCTTATGACCCGAATAGACCCATTGAAGATCAGATCAAAGAAAACCCTGAGGCCTATTTTGGTAATTGGATAGGGGGAAGAAATGCCGCATATGGAGGTTTGCCTTGGACAGGAGAAGAGGCCGACTATAGAGAGCAAGATGCCAGTTTCAACGTAGGTGTGCGAGAAAGTAGAGATGCTGAAGGCAATATCGTTTACATAGAAAACCTTGGTGGGGCTACTACCCAATGGCTAAACCCTTTTCAAGCCTACCGATATGCCAACCGCCCCTTCCCTGACAGAAATTTATACAGTGCTACTTATGTCAAGCTTAGGGAAATTGCTTTTACCTATCGCTTACCCACCAATTTACTAAATAAAATAAGCTTGAGAAATGCTTCAATTTCTGTGGTTGGAAACAATCTATTTGTATGGACAGAAGCCGGAAACGGTATAGATCCGGAAAGGGCTTTTAGGCAAACCGGAAACCGATGGATTCAGGGAGTAGAATATTACAATGTAATGCCATGGACAGGTTCTTTAGGCTTGAAAGTAAATGCAGAATTTTAACTGAATGATAGTCATGAAAAATCTATTAAAAAACATATTTACTATTGGATTGATCGCTTCACTTTGGGCTTGCGAAGACCTGACAGAGGTCAACATAAACCCCAACAGCCCTGAGCAGGTTTCCTCCAATTATATTCTTACTTATGTATTGTCAAACACAGCAAAGACCTACCATAATTTGGGGTATGAAAATTCTAAAATAGCAGGAGCCATGCAGTATGTGCAACGTGGAACCAATGAAGGGGCTGTGGTTGTCAATTTTTATGGTTGGAGTCATGAGTCTTGGAATAGCTATTTTGACATCCTTAGAAATAATCAGGTTATATATGAAAACGCCATAGAAGAGGATAATCAATTCTTTAAAGGAATAGCATTGATTATGCGATCCTTTCATTTTGGTTTGATGAGTGATCTATATGGAGATATTCCTTATTCGAGTGCACTGCAAGCGAAAAATGACGTGTTCTTTCCGGAATATGATCGTCAGGTAGATGTTTATAAAGGAATTATGATGGATTTGAAAGAGGCTGAAACATTGCTTCAAAACCTAGATCCGGCAAAAGATTTGGTAAATGCTTCTTCAGATATACTGTATGGTGGAGATGCCCAGAAGTGGAGAAAGTTTGCCAATGCTTTGAGAATGCGTTACAGTATGCGTTTGATTGAGAAAAAGTCAGAAATGACTGCTTTAGGAGTGGATTTGGAAAAAGAATTCAATGAAGCCTCACAGTTTACCTTTACCGACAATACGGATGATGCGCAAGTAGATTTTCTTGGAACTGATGAAAACAATGCAGCACCGGGTGGTCCGTTGAATAGTCCAAACCCTAATTTGTTGCTAAAACCGGCACAAACTATTGTAGATAAACTAATAGATTTAAATGATCCCAGATTACATCGGTGGATGATGCCGGTTCAATACAAGTGGGACAATGGGGTGTTGGAAGAAAAAGACTCTGTCATTACCAATGTGCTTGGCGAATCTTATACAGTTCGATTTAAACCGGCACCAGAAGGGCTGAATGTGAATACCAATTTATATGTGGGATTGCCTGTAGGTTTGCCTATTGTGGAGGCCATGGCATTCAATAAAGGTAACGATGAGGAAGGGTATCACCCTGAAAGAAGCCCCTATATTTCCTACTTACATGAGCGTTATCGCAAAGATCAAGATGAATATGTAGGGATGAATTTAATTACTTACAGTGAAGTAAAATTTTTAATGGCTGAGGCGGCCCAGATGGGAGGGTTTGGTGTAAGTGATCCCGAAATGCATTACAAAGAAGGAATTAAAGCGTCGATGGAAAAATATGGCATTTTATCAAATGTCGGAAGCTATAGCTTTGATACCTATTATGAACAAGCTTCAGTATCATTTGCTTCCAGCAGTAATAAAGAGCAAAGGATTATGGAACAAAAATGGTTAGCCAACTGGCAAAATCCTCAGGCTTGGTTTGACTGGAGGCGTACCGGCTACCCTGTACTTGAAGCCGGCCCTGTCACTCAATTTGGAGCTGCCATTCCGGTTCGGTACATGTACCCTTCACCGAATTTAGACCCAAACTACCTAGAAAATTATGAAGAAGCCTTATCTTCTCTGGAGGACACTGAATATATACCGGCCGGACAAAGTAAAGATCATCCTTATGCTAAAATGTGGCTACTACAAAATTCCGGAAAACCTTGGTAAATGCTGAAAGGCTTATAACCTGAAAATTTATTGATTTGGAAAATTAATCCAGAATGCTACAAACCAATAAAGGAAACAATGCCACTGACTATGAGATCTATAACAAAGAAAAGCCACTTGAACCTTCAAGTGGCTTTTACTTATTAAGCATTAATCAATAATTGAGGAATAAAAATTTTAAGTAAACTACATCACTGCTAGTTCCAGCCGCCGCCCAATGCTTTGTATACATTGACTTTGCAGTTCATCTGGCTTAGTTTTATTTCTATTAGTTCCATTCTGGATTCCAACGCCTCTCTTTGGGTTAGCAATACTTCCATATAATCTGCTCTCGCAGAACGGAACAAGCTATTGGAAATGTTGATAGATTGATTGAGTAAATCCACTTCTTTGGCTTTGGTTTCATAGCTTGCACTAGAATTAACGATCTGAGATAACTGATTCGCTACTTCTATATAGGCTTGCAAAATGGTTTGTTCATAGCTATAAACAGCTTGTAATTGTTTGGCATTGGCACTGTTATAGGTTGCCTTTATCGCATTTCTATTGACCAAAGGAGCCATTAAATCCCCGCCCAGATTGTATAGAATTGAATGTGGGTTGAGGAGGTATTTAGGGTTAAATGATCCAAAACCCACCCCCGCTTCAATGCTGAATGAAGGATAGAAATTGGCCCTTGCAATACTAACGTCCAATTTGGCAGCCTCTAAAGCTAATTCTGCTTGTTTAATATCCGGCCTGTTGGTCAGCAATTGAGAAGGTATTCCTGAATGAATATCGTCTATGGCAATGTCATTGAATTCAGATGAACTTCTGATGATAGGTTGAGGGAATCGACCTACCAAGAAATTCAACCAATTTTCTGTTTCAACAATCTGCTGTTTAATATCATATTGCAGATTTTCAGTATTGAGCAACTGGGCAGCAAATCTATTAACTGCAAGCTGCGTTTCCTGAGCAGCCTGTTTCTGTTGTTCAATGATTCGAAGAGCATTTTTTTGAATGGATATATTCTTTTGTATTATTTCCAGCTGATTGTCTAAAGCCATTAATTCATAATAGGCATTAGAAATTTCAGCAATTAGATTGGTGACCATAAAGTTTCTACCCTCAACACTGGACAAATACCTGGCAACCGCCGCTTTTTTTCCATTGCGAAGCTTCTTCCAAACATCCACTTCCCAAGAAGCAAAAGCCCCCACCATAAAATCAGGCAATGGTTCAGGAATGGCCTGACTTTCCCTAATATTCAGACTTTCATCCACGGCCCCATGACGGGTATATTTGCCATCCTTTTCCAGTCCTGCACCTAGCCCAAGGTTTACAAAAGGAAGGTATTCCCCTTTTCTTGCCAGTATTTCATTGTTTTCTACCGCTATCTCTTGAAGCAGGATGTTCAGCTCCTGATTATTGGCTAGGGCAGTATCTATCAAAGAGATCAAATTTGGGTCAGTAAAGAACGCTCTCCAATTGGTTAAGGCACTGTTAGTAGTGTCTGTTGAAGTATTGAAACTGTCCGGAACCGACTTGTTTTCATTGATCGTTCTGACCTGTGGTGTCTTACATCCCCATAATAGGAGCATGCAAAACAACAGGCTGGTCGTATTGTTTATGAATTTATTGGCCATCTTTCAGTTCTTTTTTCGACAATAATTTCTTAAGTTTTTTTATCAGGCTTGCATTGGATTGGTTATTCACATAATCCTCACTAAGAGGTGTTTCGTCCTCATCTCTTATTAGTGTTCTGCCATCAGCCAAGCTGCCAAAAATATAATAGAGCCCGGGGACGATGACTACACCAAATAAGGTTCCGAATAACATGCCTCCCATGGCGGAAGAACCAATGGTTCTATTGCCTATGGCTCCGGCTCCTGTAGCAATGACTAAGGGAATCAATCCGGCAATAAAAGCAAAAGATGTCATCAAGATGGGGCGGAATCTCACCTTTGCACCGATGATTGCAGCTTCTAAAATAGTGGAGCCTTGCTGGTGTTTTTGAATAGCAAATTCAACTATTAACACTGCATTTTTACCTAAAAGCCCCACCAGCATGATTAGACCAATCTGTGCATAAATGTCATTGGCCAGTCCCATGAATTTCAACATGAGGAAAGAGCCAAAAACTCCGATCGGCAAGGAGAGAATAACAGCCAAAGGAATGATGAAACTTTCATATTGCGCTGCCAAAACCAAATAAACGAAGATCAATACAACGATAAATATATACATGGCTTCGTTACCTCTTCTTGATTCATCATAGGAAAGCCCTTCCCATGCAATGTCGTAACCATTGGGGAGGGTTGCCGCTGCCACTTCCTGAATGGCTTCGATCGCATCCCCACTAGTATAACCGGCTGCAGGAACTCCTTTTATTGAAGAGGAAGTATAAAGATTAAATCTTGTAATTTCATTGGGACCTTGCTTTTTCTCCATTTTCATAAAAGCTGAGTAAGGAACCATTTCTCCCTCTTCATTCTTGATGAATAAATTCATAATATCCGAAGGGAGCTTTCTGTATTCCGGAGCTGATTGCGTATAAACCTTAAAGAAATTTCCAAATCTAATAAAACCTTGCTCATAAGTACTACCAATAAGTATGTCAAGATTTTCCATGGCTTTACCAATAGAAACCCCTTTTTGCATGGCCAATTTATTGTCAATGGTTAACTCAAATTGAGGGTAATTGGCTGCAAAGAAGGTAAACAGCCCACTAAGTTCTGGCCTTTTATTTAGGGCCTCCATAAAATCACGGTTTACTTGATCAAATTCTTGGTAATCGACGGTACTGTTTTTATCGATCATCCTTAATGAGAACCCATCAGATGCTCCATATCCCGGTACTGCCGGTGGTTCAAAATATTCAATCACCGCACCTAAATCTTTGGTCTCTTCTTCCAGCTCTTCAATAATTTCCTTGACGGAATGATGTCTTTCAGACCAGTTTTTTAAGTTGATAAGACAAGTGCCGGCATTGGATCCCCTTCCTTCTGTAAGAATTTCATAACCCGCCAAAGAGGA
>NZ_CAXBOC010000323.1:0-6849 GCF_963976465.1 uncultured Cyclobacterium sp.
TGACAGCACCAATAAAATCAAAGTCCCTCCAAAAAAGAGGTAGGGTTTATAGCCTCTCAGGGCAAAAAGTAACGTTTTTTCATAAAGGTCCTCCAAACGAACCAAAAATACATTTTGGAACCAACGAATAGCCCTTCTTAAGAAGAAAACGTTAAATATAACCAGCAGAGCAGTCAAGAACAGTAAATTCCCAAATGCTATCCAAGCTAGGAAATAACTTACGATAGCCAATGCCGTCAAAACTGCTGCAACGATCATCGGTTTCTGAACAGGCTTTTGCTTGTCTACATCCTGTACTTTCATAAACAAGGCCGTCAAAACAGGATTGATTACCAAAGCTACGAATAAGGAGGAAGACAATACGATAATCAAAGTAATGGGAAGGTATTTCATAAACTCCCCGATGATATCATCCCAAAATGCCAAGGGAAGAAAGGCTGCGAGTGTTGTCGCTGTTGATGTTATAATTGGCCAAGCCACTTCACCAACACCTTCTTTTGCTGCCCTAACTGGAGATTTACCTTCCTGCATCAGCCTGTAAATGTTTTCTACGACCACGATTCCATTGTCCACCAGCATTCCCAACGCAAGTATCAGGGAGAACAGTACCATGAGGTTTAAGGTAACACCCAAAGAATTGAGCACCAGGAAGGAGATAAACATTGACAGTGGAATGGCAATTCCAACAAAAAGTGCGTTTCTAAAGCCTAAGAAAAACATCAACACCAATACCACAAGAATTACCCCGGAAATGATACTGTTTTCAAGGTTATCTACTTGAGAACGAGTGGTTTTGGACTGATCATTGGTAATGGTAACCTCCAGATCCTCAGGAAATTTGTTGATTTTTACTTCATCAATTAAGGCCTTTATTTTATCTGAAGCATCCAAAAGATTCTCACCACTTCTTTTTATGACATTGATAGTAACTACCGGTAACTTCTTACTTCTGGCAAAACTCTCTCTTTCCTTATAAGTATCCTCAACTTCGGCGACATCTCTTAGGTAAACAATATTGTTGTTCTCAGTCTTGACGATTACATCTTCAATTTCTATAGGTTTGGCAAATTCACCATCTATCCTTAGTGTTCTTCTGTAATCACCAGATAAAATATTACCACCCGAAATGGTAACATTTTCATCAGAAACAGCGCCTGAGATATCGGAAAAAGTAACCCCTAAAGCTTCCATTTTATAGAGATCTGCATTGATCCGAATTTCGCGCTCAATGGTCCCGCTCAAGTCAGCACTGGATATTTCTGTTAATTTTTCGATCTCATCTTCCAAATACTCACCGTAGGTCTTTAGCTCTTGCTCTGTATAGTTTCCCGAAATGTTTACATTCATTATTGGGAACTCTGAAGTGTTGACCTCCAATACATCCGGATCTCTATCCAAATCATTCGGCAGCTCACTTTTAGCTTTATCTACCGCATCCTTGACATCCTGTATGGCCTTGGATATTTCCACATTGGGATTAAACTCAACCACGATTGATGAAAAATCCTGGATGGAAGTGGAGCTTACATCTTTTAAGTTATTAATTGATTTCAACTCTTTTTCTATGGGTCTGGAAATCAGGTTTTCCATATCTACGGGGGAGTTTCCGGGATAAGCTGTTCCTACATACACTGTAGGAATCACAATTTCCGGAAAACTTTCTTTAGGCATGGTCCTGTAGGCAAACATCCCCAGGAAGGTAATAATCAGTGTAAGGATTACCACACTTGTCCTATTATCTACAGACAGTGAGGAAATTCCAAATTCTCTGATTACTCCTTTTTTCTTGTTTTCTTCTGAAGCCATATTATAATTAAGATGAGATTTTTACATTAAAATTATCTCCTACTTCCCTAAACCCTTTGTCAATAAGTGTTTCAGATCCATCTAAACCTTTAGTGATTTCAGTATGTCCTTCATAGGTCAATCCTCTTTCCACATATTTTTTGTGAGCCACACCTTTTTCAACTACAAAAACATAACTTCCCTGATTGTCTTTAAGAATGAGGTAAGTAGGGACTATCACCGCCTCATCAACATTATAATCCTGAATATTTAAAACCGAAATCATATTTGGTTTTACATTTTCTACTTTCGGTAGAAAAACCTCAACTTTAAATGTTCTGTTATCCGGATTAATAATTTTTCCAACCGCAGTTACTTTGGTTTTTATAGTTTTTTCAATCGAAGGGAAATAAATACTTACAGAATCACCTTTATTCAAAATCCCTACAAATCTTTCTGAGATATCTCCCTCAATAAATAAATCGTCTTCCCCTACAAAATTGACTACAGGAGAACCAGGTTGTACCAACTCCCCTACCCTTACTGTAAGTTCCTCTACTGTTCCATTAAATGGGGCAGTAATGGTAGTTCTATCCTTTTGAAGTTCAATAGAAGCAAGGTTTTTCTCTAGGGTTTCCTTCCTGTTCTTCGCCTCTAAAAATTGAATTTCAGTACCTATCTTCTGGTTCCAAAGTCTCTCTTGTTTTTCAAAAATTGTTTTGGCTAGCTCAAGCTGGGTTTTAATTTCATCCAAATTTCTTTTAATGGATTCTGCATCAATTTTAGCAATTACTTGGCCCTTTCTAACAGACATGCCTTCACGGGTAACAATCTCTTCCACCCTACCTGAAACCTCTGCACTGATGTTTACATTCTTTTTGGAAAGTACAGAACCGGTCACTTCCACATAATGTTCAAATTTACCTACATCGGGTTTTACGGTAGTTACCAATACTGATTCCCTACGGTTTTTCCGAAATTCCGGATCCAAGGAGGATATCTCTTCCTCTAATTCTTCGATCTTAACTTTTAAGGCTGCTGATTCAGATTTGAATGCTTCCAATTGGTTTTTTTTGGAAGAAAGATCATCTTCTTGCTGAGCGCAAGAAAACATTCCCAACGCAAGGGATAGGGTTAAAAACTTAAATGTATTTTTCATAAACATGTATAATCCTTTTCTTATTTTAAAATTCCCAATGCTTTTTCTAAATCTACTCTTGCGATAAACGTATCATAAAGAGCAGAAAAATAATTGGTCTCTGCCTCTTTAAGGGTGGCATCTGCTTCCACTACCTCAAGGTTAGACCCTACCCCTTCTTGGTATTTAATTTTCGCCATATTGAAAACCTCCAGTGCCAAATCTCTGTTTTCTTTTTGCACTTCCAATTCTTGTAAGCTGTTGATCAAATTTTGTTTGGCTTGAAATTTTTCTAATTGAATGTTTTGTATGGTAAATTCTTTCTGAACTTCTAACTGCCTCATTTGCACCCTATTTTGCTGGATTTTATGCTTTTTGAGAAACCCATCAAAAATTGGAATTTCTAATGTAACTCCAACAATAGAACCTGTAAACCAATCTCCTGACCAGAGTTTTGAGAAATTACCTCCAAAAGCATTCCTTTGAAAGGTGTAATTGGCATCCAATCTGGGCATGTATTGGATTTGATTGTTTTTCAAATCCAATACTGCCAAATCGTAATTTGTATTGATTTGATCTACTTCTATTCTTTGTTGACCTTCTTCACTTAATAATCTTTGGGTTTCAAGGTATTGGGTAAAATCATCTAATTTATCGGTTAAGACAATTTCTTCCTCCTCAGGGAAGCCCATTTGCAACTTTAAAAGGGCCTTGCTTACGCTGGTAGAAGTTTTGGCCTTGTTCAGTTCTGTTCTAATATTATTATTTTGAACCCTTATTCTCGTCACGTCTATCTTTTCAGCAAAACCTTCTTCATAAAGAATCTCGGTTTCTTTAAGTAGCGTATCTAATCGATTCAGGTTTGCCTGAATTAATGTCTCTCGTTCTTTACTCACTAATACAGAAAAATACGCTTTTTTCACATTTTCTACCACTTCTAGGTCAGTAAACTCTTTATCAAATTCCACCAATTGCTTATATGTTTTGGCTGCTTTAAGGCCTATAAAATAAGAACCGTTGAAAATCATTTGACTTACGGTAGCTGTCAAATTTGCTGAATAAATCGGGGAAAATTGAACCCCAATAAAAGTACCTTCAGGTGCTTCCGGATCAAAAAACTGAGCGGGAAATGGCGATATAGGTACCTTAAGATTTTTGGTAGCATTCAATCTTGTAGTAATTTGAGGTAGCCCTTCTGAGGTTCGTTCTCCGATCAAACCTTTTGCAGCTTGTATTTCTAATCTTGCATTTCGGGCTTCTGCGTTATTTTCCAGGGCATAGTTCACACTTTCTTCTAAAGAGAAAGGCAGTTGCTGGGCCTGAACTTCAGCTAACCAATGGCCTACCAGCCAAATCGTAAGGGAAAGAATAATTGGTTTAAAATTCATAAAGTTAAATTTCCTGAGTTTGTAGTTTTTTATAGTAATTTGACCTTCCCTGGTCAGTAAGAATTCCATGTATAAAATGATCTAAAATCGCCAATTGGCATTCTAGCAAAGTATAACTTGACCTCGAATAATTAAAAGTTAAAGTATTTGTAATTTGATCCATACGCATATAGGCCAATAACTCTGAATTGATCTCCATTCGGAAATCCCCGGATTCTTTTCCTTTTTCTAATACCATAATAATATTCTGAAGTACTTTTTCCGTTTTAAATTCATTTACCTTTTGCCAGCATTTGGGATAAAATCGTTGGATGTCTTGCATTAACAATGGATTCATACTGGTAAATGCCTCCCTTAGATACCTTGTCATGCGCAACAAATGGTCAATGGCACTTTCATCAATGCTTTCCATCTCATCTAAATCACACCTGTACTCTTTTATTGTTGCCTCTATGGCAGAATTAACCAATTCTTCCTTACTAGAGAATTCTTCATAAATTGTTTTTTTAGATATTCCCGCAATCCTGGCTATCTCATCCATAGTGACTGCTCTTACCCCATACACTAAAAAATTTTCTAGTGCTATTCGAATTATATTTTGTCTCGTTTCCAAATATCCCTTAATAAAAAACTCAGGGAATAAACTAGAGAAACTATCAAAAGGTTCAGAGTTTCTTCAAGAATTTCTATAATTTTTACACTCATTTTTCTTTGCTCTACAAAGGAACTATTTATTTTTTGCAAAAAGGCTATATTAAATTGGGTTTCTGAAGATTTCTTCTTGCTTAAACTTGAAGCCAGAAGGGCAATTTCATCCTTTTTATTTCTTTGACTTAGGGGCAGTCCGTGTTTTTTTCAAGTTATACTGGCTAATCAGTTTCTTACTCCACCTGCACTGCGAAATTTTAAAACCAATTTTGTACATTTGCCCATTCAAAAAAAGCTATCGATCCCTTTATGAAGATTTTGTTTTTTCAATCCCCGGAGAAGACCATTTACGCTTTGGAAACCACTGAAGCGTACAAAAACAATGAGCTTGAGAAATTAAACTGGCTATTTGGAGGTGCTGTCCATTTGGAAGACCTTAAAATTCCCGGCGAGTTTATTGGTCCAAGAAAGGAAATGATTACCCCTTGGTCTACCAATGCGGTTGAAATAAGCCAAAATATGGGAATAAAAGGGATTCTTAGGATCGAGGCCTTCTACCCATGGATTGAAGGTAGTTCTTTCGACCCTATGCTTCAGCGAATGTACAAAGGACTTGACCAAGAAGTATTTGCAATAGCCAAAACACCGGATCCTATACAATATATTGAGGATATCCACACCTACAATGAGAAAGAAGGCCTGGCATTAAGTAAAGAAGAAGTAGCTTATTTAGAAGGGGTTAGTCAATCTTTGGAGCGACCATTAACTGATAGTGAAGTTTTTGGTTTCAGTCAAGTTAATTCAGAACATTGCAGGCACAAGATCTTTAATGGCACCTTTATACTGGATGGAGAGGAAAAACCCATGACCTTGTTTCAGTTGATCAAGGCAACCTCAAAGGCCAATAAAAATGGGATCGTTTCTGCCTATAGTGATAACGTTGCTTTCGTTAAAGGACCTAGGGCGCTTCAGTTTGCGCCAAAATCTTCAGAAAAGGCAGATTTTTTTGAGATTAAAGAAATAGATACCGTGCTTTCATTGAAAGCCGAAACCCATAACTTCCCTACAACAGTAGAGCCTTTTAATGGTGCTGCTACAGGGTCAGGCGGAGAAATCAGAGACAGGATGGCAGGTGGCACCGCCTCAATTCCTTTGGCCGGAACAGCGGTATATATGACTTCATATCCGAGGTCAGAAGCTGGAAGAAGTTGGGAAAAAGACCTTGAAGAGCGAAAATGGCTCTACCAATCCCCAATGGACATCCTTATCAAAGCTTCAAACGGTGCCAGCGATTTTGGAAATAAATTTGGCCAGCCTATTATTTGCGGAAGTCTGATGACTTTTGAGCACAAAGAAGGAGACCTGGATTGGGGTTTCGATAAAGTCATTATGCAGGCTGGAGGAGTTGGGTTTACAGCAGCTCCTTATAGCCATAAAAACAGTCCTGAAAAAGGGGATCGTATTGTCTTGATGGGCGGAGACAATTACAGAATTGGCATGGGAGGGAGCGCAGTATCTTCTTTGAATACTGGTGAACTTAGTCTTTCCTTAGAGATGAATGCCATTCAGCGGTCAAACCCTGAAATGCAAAAAAGGGTTGCCAATGTAATTCGAGCATTGGCTGAAAGTGACGACAACCCCATTATTTCTATCCATGACCATGGCGCAGGTGGCCACCTAAACTGCCTTTCAGAGTTGGTGGAGAATACTGGTGGAACCATTAATTTGGAAAAATTGCCCGTTGGGGACCCTACACTTTCTGCCAAAGAAATCATTGGAAATGAATCCCAGGAAAGAATGGGATTGGTGGTTAAGGATAGCCATCTCGCAAAGATAAAGAAGATTGCAGACCGTGAAAGAGCGCCATTTTATAACATAGGCCAGACGACC
>NZ_CAXBOC010000324.1:0-6847 GCF_963976465.1 uncultured Cyclobacterium sp.
GTCATCATCTTTTGCTAAGGTTCCGTCTTGAAATTTCTTTATTCCAAAAGCAGTCACCACAACCTCTTCCAATGAGGAGGCATCTTGAATCATTTGTATATCAATTACATTAGAATTTCCTACAGTTCTACGCTGACTTTCAAAACCTACAAATGAATAAACCAAAACATTCCCTTCTTCTGCATCCAAGGTGTAATTGCCATCAAAATCAGTGACGGTACCCACGCTAGTGCCTTCAATAATGATGGTGACTCCCGGCAAAGGCAACCCTTGATCATCTGTCACCCTACCTGATATTTCAATGAATAATTCAGAGACGACTACTTTTTGGTGATTTCGATTACGTTTTGATTTTTGAACGTGAATATTTTGATTGACCTGCTTAAAATCTAAACCTGTTTGATTGGAAATCTTCACCAGCAAGTTATAAATGCTTTGGTTTGACTGCGCAATAAATAGCTCCGGAAGGTTTTTAATTTCTTTGTTTAGGTAAACAAAATTAAACTCCGAAACCTCTTCAATTTTAGAAAAGGCCTCCTTTACAGTAACTCCCTCTAAAGGTATTTGTACTTTGACTTCTTCAATACTCTTCACTTGCATCTCAACTTCTATAGCCAACAGCAGCCCTGTAGACATGCATTGGAATAGAAAGAGAAAAGCAAATACTTTCATCATGCGAACCACATGAATTTGTAAATAATTTTTCATACAATTTTGGGTTTATGTTAATTTATAAAATGGGTAATTTAAAAGGTAAAGTCTTTAAATAATTTGGTGATGCCTTTTTCTTTACCTTGGAAAAAAACACCTTTCATCTAATCACTTGATTTACCTTACCTATAAATTTCTTTGATTATTGAATTCAATTGTTACCTTCTCGCCTGTTATACTGTATTCAATTTGAAGGGTATGCTTCAAGCCTTCCATTACATTTTTAAGGGTTTCATCTTGAAATTTGCCGGAAATATTTAGGTGTTCTTTGGGCATATTATCAATTTCAAAAGACACACCATACCAATTTTCCAAAACCCTAATCGCTTCAGAAAATGTTGTATTATCAAATACAATTAATTTTCTTGTCCACCCCAAAACCTCATCTTCATCAAAGGTCACCTTGCTTATTTTACCATTCTTATGAGGAATTTTTAAAACTTCTTTTTCCTTTAATAATATGCTGTCCCTTCTTATTTTAGGAATCCCAACAGCTACCTTTCCTGTGATCAAGGCCACCTTTACATCCTCTTTTTCATAGGCTTTAATGTTAAAAGACGTCCCTATGGCAGTGGTAGAAACCCCTCCGGCAGTGACAGTTAAAGGCTTTTCGGAATTTGGGAAAACATCAAAAAATGCCTCTCCTTCTAAATAAACTTCTCTTCTTTTTAGGTCTAAATTATCATTATATGTCAATACACTACCTGAATTAAGAAGAACTTTAGTTCCGTCTTGAAGCGTGATACTCGACTTTATACCCGGTGCTGCTTGATAGGATTTGACAGATGAAATAGCAGAGCGCTCAGTATCCATATTTGGCTGAAACTGATTTAGTATGAGGTAACCTATACCTATCAAAAACAACAAAACCACAGCAACTCGAAGGAATGCTGTCAAAACCGATGTATTTAAAGTTGATTTAAAATTCTGCTGCTTACCTGAATGAGGCAATGGTTTGGTTGGGCTTATTCTTTTTGCCCCCCTCTCAAAAGTTGATTCAACAGTATGGCTATCGATGTTTTGCCACATCTGGTCAAACTCAAAAGGCTGAAGCGGATACTGATCTGAAAATAAATCGAGTACAATTTTTTTCGCCTCCTCAACCTCCTTAGCTGAAACTTGATCCTTAGACTGGGAATTTCTCCAGATTCTTTCAGACTTAAAATCAGGAGTCAAAACCCATTTTCTGAATGCTTCATTCAGAATTAAGTCTTTTACATTTTCATTCAAATAATTCATCATGGTGGATTTTCATAGACATGTGTCAGAAATTGCCCATATCTATCCTCCTGATTGAAAAAAAATTTATTTTTTTATTGTTTGATTCAAATCATTAAAAAAAGAAGTTCACCAATGGTCGAGCTAAAATTTACTTTGTCCAAAAATTATCAATAAGAGAGATATTAATTTACGAAGGTTATTAATGGCCTTCCAAGTCAAAGTGTATACCGATTGAACATTAATCCCCATAATTTCAGCAATTTGCTTATGCGGAATATTTTCAAAAAACACATACATAATTACTTGCTTTTGTCTTAAGGATAGCAAATTTAAAGCTGATTTTAATCTAGTATTGGGTTCCTCTTCAGAGGTCTCGTATTTGCCTTCATGCTGATACAACTGTGCTTCCAAAACATCTGTATGCATGATTTGCTCGATTTCCTTTCTTTTAACTCTAGCTTTAATTTCTTTTTTGATCTTATTTGAAAGCGCCTTAAAAATGTAATTTTTTACATGCTTTACATTTCTAGTATTTTCTCGGTATTTCCATAAGTCAATAAAAAGATCTTGGATACAATCCTTTACAAGTTCCCTGTCTGCCTTTATTCGTAATCCAAAAGCCATTAATTCATAAGCATAAAGACTGAACATTCCCTCAAGGCCCGACTTATCCCCCTCCATAATCAGCTCCCAATATCGATCCTCCTTGGACCGATTCAAAGCCTCTTTTTCCTTTTTAGATTCGACCATGATTTTGAAGGTTATTTCAATAATTGCTCATAATCACCTAATTTAATCTATTTTTATCAAAGTAAAATTACAAATACCCTCTATTCCCCTCCTTACTTTGTCCAAACTTTATTAAGTAATATTGCTGCTGTATCTACAATTTTATATCCGGCTTCGGGTTCTAAGCGTGTCCAGCTTATGGGAGAGCCTGAATATCCCCCACCAAGTAAGCCATAGATGGTTGGGCAGTAACCATTGTATCCGTCTGTCATCCCCACCACTATGGTGCTTTCTCCCGGGCTCCTTTTTTTAATATCAAGACCAAACTGACTAAACAACTCACATGGTTGGGTTACCATGGCAAGCCCCCCAATTCTTAGGGCATGAACAGGCAAAATATCAAAGGGATTTTCACCAAAAGTTTCTTGAAGGTGTACCGATCCAAAAGCCATGATCATTTCCATTCCTCGAATAGGCTCACCTTCATCTATGCGCTTTAGAATTGCCTGGGATTTGACAAGTGTACCGGTATCGGGCAACCTAACTTTTACTTTTAAATCATGGTACTCGTGGGCCAATTTAGGGCTTGTTTCATAAGTTATGCTTTCATATAGTCGCATGGTCTCTTTTACCACCTGATCAGTAATTCTAGCCATTTTCTCTTCATCAGATTCAGACTTTTTATCCAGCATATTTTCCATGCTGATATCTCCTTGCGCACCATTGAGAAACAGCACGGGAAGGTCATCCCTGAATTTTTCTCTGAATGTCTTCCTCACTTCCCCGGGGAAATCCGAAGAAAATACCCCATCGGCATAAAAAATGGTGGGATGGGTGGTATTATGGTAAAGGATTGACAATAGGTTTCCCTTAAGGTCTGCAGCAAACATGGCCAAATGCTGGGGGTCATCAGGCCCTTCCAAACCTGCAAAATCAGTTCTGCTTGCATCCCCGTGCATCGAATGGGTACCATCTGCCCAGGTTAAGCGACGGTTGTAGCCTATCTGCGCCTCACCTTCAGCCCAACCGATTTTTCCAGGTACTGCGTTTTTAACAGCTTCTTTTGCCAATGAAACCATCCTTGGTACCAAGCTTTCCATATAAGCTGTATCAAGAGGCATCAAATAGTTGGTTTTCACCAGAGAGGGACCTCCATGGGTATGGGTCGATGAAATTAATATATCTCTAGGCATAATCCCTGTAGCTACACCCATGGCTTCCCGCAACCTTACATTCAACCCCGCTTCCATACCAACCAAATCACAACTGACCAATAGCATTTGAAACCTTCCTTTGGAAATGTAAAGTCCATTGGCTTCTAAGTCATCTCTAACCTTAGTGGCTTTTTTGGGCACTCCGGCTCCCTGAACCCAGCTGTTTAATTCCGGGGTAATTACTGTCGAAGCTGCACCAATTTTTAGAATTTCCGATTGGCCAAGGCCGGAAAGCGGATTTATTATAATTATGGCCAAAAGGACATGGATTAATGGCTTCAATTTTAACATTTTAATATTTTTTTAGGTTAATTTTCATTTCTTCTAAAATCTCTTGGTAGGACGGTTGATCGATGATATTATTCAGCTCATAGGGGTCTTTTTTTAAATCATACAATTCATCCATATTTTGAAGATCGGTATATTGGATGTATTTAAACTGAGTGGACCGAATGCCTTTATACCCCATATTGACCATCCTTGGCCAAACCATATCCGAATAGTACTCCATATAAAATGATGTCCTCCAGTTATCCGGCTCTTCTCCATAAATTAAAGGTTTCAAAGACCTTCCATCCATTAAACTATCCTTTCCAACCCCTGCAAAATCAAGCAATGTGGGAGCCAAATCGATATTCAAAGCCATCTGATCTACAGAAAATCCTTTTCCGGTAAGGGGGAGGTATCGGAAAAGCAAAGGAATTCGCAAGGACTCTTCATAAGCCAATCTCCTTTCTTCATTTAAACCATGCTCTCCATAAAAATACCCATGATCTCCGGTGAATACCACAATGGTATTATCTTCAAGCTTTTTGCTTTGGAGGATATCCAGAATTTCACCCAACCCTTCATCAATGGCCATCAACATTTCTGCTCGGCTCCTTATCACTTCCTCCTTGGTCGCTGTGGCTTTGCCTAATTCCGGCAACCCTTCAATTTCTCGCATCAATGCAGGTTTATCTTTTGGGGTAACAAAGGCATTTGGTCGGCGCTTAAAAATGGCCCCCTTATACTTGTCCTTATGTCTCTTGGCAGGGACAAAACCCCCGTCACCAATATTGGTAACCTTGCCTGAGGCATCTTGATGAAGGTTGGGATGTAGGCCCTTATGAGAAAGGTATAATAAAAATGGTTTACGCCATTTTTCATTTATAAATTCAAGTGCATAGGCTGTTAAAATATCGGTAACATATCCTTCTCGATGTGTTTCTGATCCGTTCACATTAAAATCCGGGTTGATTGCTTTTCCTTGTCCTTTTAGTGCCACCCATTGATCAAATCCGGGTCTGGGAGTATTGTCATTGCCCATGTGCCACTTTCCAATAAAGGCGGTTTCATAACCCTCTTTCTGTAATTTGGCCGGAAATGTTTTCAATTGATGACTTAAAGTGCTTCTATCCGTATTGTCAATGATTCCGTGGGAAAAGGCATATTTCCCTGTTAAAAAACTGGCCCTACTAGGCGAGCATAAAGGTGTGGTGGCGAAGGCATTCTTAAATAAAACAGCATTTGTGGCCAACTTGTCAATGTTCGGCGTTTGGATATAATTGTGTCCTCCAAGGCCAAATTCGTCCCAACGCAAATCATCTACCAATACAAACACCATATTGGGAGCAGGTTTATTTATGATTGATGTTTCATTGTTCTCGGATTTACAGCCTAATAACACCAAGCTTAAGAAAACAGCTATTCTCTTAAACTGAACATGAAAATTTAAAAGGTTCATTCTTATGTGTTTAAGGTAGGGCAATATTGCCTCTTGCGGCCATATGTTGCTTTAAAATCTCACTCATTTCTGATATGATCTTTTGATTTTTTGGATCCGCCGCAATATTTTGATTTTCATTTGGGTCTATTGTTAAATCAAATAGCATATTGGCTTTTACCTGCCCGGATTTATCATAGAATTCAGTATAAGAATGGGTCTGGGTAATTATTGTTTCTCCTCCTAAATTGGACCTGCCAAACAAGGCTTTTTTACCCTCAGAGCTTTGACTTTCAAGAATGCTTGCAAAGCTTTTTCCTTGCAGGTGAAAAGGTGGATTAATACCTGCCAGCTCACACAATGTTGGGAAAATATCCACGGTTTCCACCAAGGCCCCATGTTTTACATCCGTGGGTTTACCCGGTACTTTAAATATTAAAGGTATCTTCAAAGAGGTGCTAAAATTGGAATGCTTGCACCAGAGCCCATGTTCCCCCAATTGCCAGCCATGGTCTCCCCACAACACCACAATGGTCTCCTCTTCCAATTCAAGGTTTTCCAGCGCATCCAACACCCTACCGATTTGAGCATCCACATAGCTAACACTAGCATAGTAACCATGAATTAGCTTTTTTGAAAGGCTTTTTGATAATGGTCCTTTTTCAGGAATATTGGAATAAGCCCGAAGTTCACTGAATTCATGAAGGGCTTCTTTAGGTGCATTTTGAGGGGGGTAAAAATTATCAGGCAATTGAATCTCGGCTTCATCATAGAGTTTCCAATACCTTTGAGGAGCATTAAATGGTAAATGAGGTTTTTTAAACCCAACTGCTAAAAAGAAGGATTCCCTACTGGCTCTAAATTGCTGTAATTTCTCCACTGCTTTGGTAGCTATTTTCCCATCTTGATAGACCTCATCTGCAATCTCTGGACTTTCAAATGCAGGACCTCTTTTGGGTAAATTGTGATTATTTCTTGGATTTGAATTGAACTGCCTCTCTTCATTGCGTTTTTTAAAAATGTCAATGCTTTCTTCTGCTTGATAATCCCAATCAGTGGTGGTGATAACCGGTCTCCATATTTCATCCCAACTGCCTATACCGTCATTAAAATTGTTATAAACCTTTCCTAGAGAGACTGTGGTATAATGGTTATTTTTAAAATGCATGGGCAAGCTTACAATTCCCGGAACATCCGTATCTTGGGAACAATTCCATCCATTAAACCGATTGGGGCTCCCATATAAGCCGGATAAAAGTATGGCTCT
>NZ_CAXBOC010000325.1:0-6846 GCF_963976465.1 uncultured Cyclobacterium sp.
ATCTCCTCGTATTCTTTCATTGAAGAGAGCATAATGGCAAAATCTATATCTTTTGTTCCCCGGCTTGGTTTAATATTGTCTTTAAGTAATTCTAAGGCAAGCGCACTTGCACCAATAAGATAATATGGGACTCCAAATTGTTCCATTACTTCATCAATGAGATGAAAGACCTCGGAAAAATGGGGTATCGCTAACTCTTTATAAGATTGGTTTGATTTGCTCATTAAATATCATTTCTGCAGTTTCCTTATTTCGTTTACCTCCTCCAATTAAAAGTTCAGCATAAACAATTACTGAAGGAGCTATTTGGGTATTCAGGTTTTGATTCCAGAACATTTCTACGACTTCTAGATCACCTTCCTTTTTAGGCTTAAGTTTATAGTTCCTTATTAGGTTAGCTTGATCTTCATTCGTATAAAGAATAAATTTCTCAGGTCGCAGGTAATTGGTAATCAAGTCGGCTGCTGCCTCCCCTCCCCAAGCAGCAATCCTTTCATTTAATTGAATATCTTTCCAATCTATCCTCATTTGGTAAGTCTTTTTCTTTAACCCTGGCTTGAGGATAGTTTCATAATCTTCGACCCAGCGAAATAACAGTTCTTTTCTTTTTTGCCAAGTATATTCTTTTTTATTTAGCGGTAGAAGATATCCAGTTGCTTTCAGCCCATCTAAGACTTGCGGGATATTACCTAAACCTACACCTGTATATTCTGCAATTTCTCGTTGGGTTTTATTCACGAGCTCTGGTTTAAGTAAAAAATGAAAGAGTACTTTTAACCCCGTTTTTGTAAATGCTCTATTCCCTTTTTCTTTTGTGTGGTTAATCGGTTTGTGGGTATCTACTAATAAGAATAATTCCCTTTTTTCTATATAAACATTCCCATTTGCTTCTATATAAGGCATTTTTCGTTCACGCAATGCAATTTTTACTTTGCTAGGAATCCGTTCTGCCACTAAAAGGATGTCTGAACCTGTTCCTTTATACGCTTCTAACTGAGCTACAATGTATTGCCGTACTTCTTTTTTTACTTCAATAAAAAAGAGATATTGCTGTTGGTTATAATTGAGGGCAAGTTCACCATCAAATTGTCCTTTTGGTGTATAGTGAAATTGCAAAGGGATTTCTTTTTGTACATTCTCTAAGGCAATATTTAATACTTCTCTCTCCATTTGTTCACAAATATAACACGTTCACGTTACGTGAACAAGAGGTAAACGTGAACATGTTATGTTCTTTGCTACACTTATCAAAAAAATGCTCTAAATAAAGTATAAATAGCGCGCTTCGCTTCCTGTATTACAACAACTTGGTGGCAATTCAAATTAAGCCAAAAGGCAAATCTCCCACCAATAAACAGGCTCACATGTAACAATTGATCCATGTAAATCTCATTCCTAACTCCCTACTCCTCCCTAGGCATCATTTCCTCTCTCTCTGCAATTTGATACACAAGGGCAGCAATTACAGTGGCATTGATCATTACGTCTCGTTCGGGCACGTATTCCAAGGCATCCAGATTGGTATGGTGGGTGACGGTGAAATAGTTTAGCATGTCCTGAATGATCTGGAATCCAGGGATTTTGTAATAATCAAAAACATCGTGGTCGGTGTAGTTGGTATTTTGGATGCTTAGATTACCCACATCGAGATGATCATAGGGCGCCAACATCTCTTCAAAAACAGGTCGTACGCCTTCATTTCCCTGTAGGTAGATGCCTCGCATTTTACCTGCCCCATTGTCCATGTTTAAATAGGCCGAGATCTTTTCAACTTCCTTTTTTCTGCTTGTTTCGCCTACTTTCCCATAGTGGTCCTCAGCATAAGCCAATGAACCTAAAAAGCCTTGTTCCTCGCCTCCCCAAAGGGCAATTCTTATGGTTCGCTTGGGTTTCAATCCTGTAGCTTTGAGGATACGCATCACTTCCATCATCACTCCGGTGCCTGCACCGTTGTCTGTGGCTCCGGAAGCCGGATGCCAGGTGTCAAAATGGGCCCCTATCATCACCACTTCTTCTTTTAATTCAGGATCTGAACCTGTAATTTCTCCTAGGATGTTCACATTATTTTCCGGCTTCAAATAAAGCTCTGAATCCAAATGAAATTTGATTTTTGGCTGAATTTCTCTGTCAACAAGACGTTTTAATTTCCCGAAACTTTCCGGAGAGATTGCAAAATAGGGCACTGATTTGATGTGACTTTCTTTAAAACTGTAGGTACCACTAGGATGAACAATACCCGGGAATAAAGGGGTAGTTCCTAAAATACTTAATGCCCCTTCTTCTTTCAGAAAGGCATAAAAAGCATCGTTCTTCCGCATTCCTTTTTCAAAAACAACATCCTTGTTGGCCACCAAGTCCACATTTCCGGAAGTTGGGCCCAATGGACTTGGAGAGGCTGGTAGTATATCTTTTTTAGCGCCCTCGATTTCCTCTTCGGTAAATCTTTCCGAAAGTGGATCGAACAACATGTTTTTCTTGGGAACCGAGCCTATCAATACCGTCTTCCCTTTCAGTTTTCCTGCCCATTGTTTTTTCACGGCTTCTATGGCGCCATAATTTTCTATCCAAACCATGTCTCCTATTTGCACCCCCTTGGAACTTTCTGTCCAGGCATATGGATAGGCTTGTATTTTCATATAGGCCGGTTCAATCATTTCCACATTAAATGACTTCACTTCCCAACCCATACAATCGTCACAATAATTTTCGAAATACACTTTGTCCAGCCCCCAAGCTTCCATGGTTTTCTTTGCCCAATGAGCTGCGGTAAGGTACTGATCGGTACCGGTCAATCTAGGCCCATAAACATCGGACAAATCTCCAATAAGCTGCATGACCTGTGATCGTTGAAAGCCTTCGGTGTTGATTTTGGAAATTGCTTGGGACCTTGTCTGCCCAAAGGAGCTGAATCCAACAAAAAGAAATAGGGCAGTAAAAAGAGTAGAAAAGGCTTTCATAAGGTGAACGATAGTATACTTGGTTAAAATCGAATGAAATTAAGAAAGAATTATGAAAGCACAAGGCTACAAATAATTATAATGGTAGATATAGCTGAGTCAGATAGTTCCAGTTATATTAATTGGATTTGTAAGGTTGGGTGCGCTTTTTTTAGAAGGTAAAAGATTCTAATACAGGACTTCACCCTGTCCTATGATATTTCGCCCCTTTAGGGCTAGAATAAAGTTATTTTTATAAAGTAGAGGCCTGAAAGGCTGGCATCTCATAGCGATGAAGCCCAATAGTACATAGGTTAGTGATTCCTCAAGCCAAGGCAAAATATTGGATTTCTCGATTCCGGGTTTAACCAAATTTAACCTAATAAGGCACACTCTTTGATAATCTGAAAAAATACAGTCCCCTTTTCCGTATAAACAATTGTAAGCCTCCCTTCCCATGAAAAACTTAAAAACCAATATTTACTTTAAAGTAACTACAATCACCATCATCGGTTTGTTATTACTCATTCCAACTTTTATGATTGAAAATTTAATTAGTGAAAGGGAGTGGACCCAAGATGAAGCAATCAGGGAAGTCAGTGCCAAATGGGGTGAGGAACAGACAATTTCCGGCCCTTTTATTTCCATACCTTACCATCGCTATGTAAAGCAATTTTCACCCAAAGATTCCATTGAAAAAATAGTTCAGATAAAGGAGCATCTCCATATATTACCAACAAAGCTTAATATTTCCGGCAATATAAACCCCGAGAAACGCCATAGAGGCATCTACGAAATCGTCGTTTACAATTCTAAACTGGATATTTCTGGAACATTTAACCAGTTTGACCTGAAAGCACTTGATATCCAAACTAAAGATATTTTATTTGATCAGGCAGAATTTGTGATAGGGGTAAATGACCTCAGAGGAATCGAAGAACAAGTGAATTTGAATTGGAATAAGGAAAAGGTCTCCTTCAATCCCGGTGTACCTACCAATGATATCGCAGGTAGTGGCATCAATGCTTCTTTAGCGATCGACCCAAATGTTGATAAAATTTACGATTTTGATTTGAGTCTAGACTTAAAAGGAAGCCAAAAACTGTATTTTACGCCAGTTGGCAAAATAACGGATATTGATTTATCTTCAGAATGGCCCAACCCAAGTTTTAATGGGGCATTTCTGCCCGACCATAGAGAAGTAAATGATAAAGGGTTCAATGCGAATTGGAACATCTTGCATTTAAATAGAAACTACCCTCAAATATGGGCCGGAAGCCGACATTCCATTGATCCCTCTTCTTTTGGAATAGACCTTCTCCTGCCAGTCGACAATTACCAAAAAACCTACAGATCCATCCGATATGCAATCTTATTTATTGGCTTTACCTTCCTTGTATTTTTCTTTATTGAGGTACTAAATAAAATTTTTATTCACCCAATCCAATACATCCTGGTTGGGGTTTCATTGATTGTTTTTTATACGCTTTTACTTTCCATATCAGAACACCTTAAATTTAATCTCGCCTTTATTGTTTCCGCTATAGCAACTTTGTCCCTTATCGCAGGATACGTGAGGGCCATCTTAAAATCGGGGAAATTAACCATGCTGATCACCGGAATTTTAACGGTGCTTTACAGCTTCATCTTTGTAATAATTCAACTTCAGGACTATGCGCTCCTTATTGGAAGTATCGGTTTATTCATTATTCTGGGGCTGATTATGTACTTCTCACGTAAGATTGATTGGTACAATATTAACTTGGAAGGAGAAAAATAGTAATCCTAACACATTCAGAGGTAGCCCCAAGGTTTCGCATTTTCTTTCCCGAAAAATGTGAAACCTTTGCCTGAAAGGCTGATATCTCAATGGGATGGGTGGAGCCCATCAGTCCATGGATTAGGAATTACATAAGCCCTTACCAAGCAAAATATATTACCTCTTTAAATTTAATAAATCATTCACTTTAAAGAACCATATCCTATTTTGAGGATTTAATTATTTATCGTAATATTGCAATCAAACAATAGCCAAAGATGGGCTTAGCAAAAACAGAGATATTTACCGACAAACAAAACGAAATTGCTTTGTTTGCAAAAGCATTTGGGCATCCCGCACGGGTATCTATTTTACAATACTTGTTTAAAATAGACTCCTGCGTTTGTAGAGATATTGAGGATGAAATAGGATTGGCCCAACCTACCATATCCCAACACTTAAAAGAATTGAAACAGCTTGGTTTGATTAAGGGAAATGTGGAAGGAACTAGCGTTTGCTATTGCATTAACGAAGAGAAATGGGCAGCCATGAAATCACTCATGTCCGAATTTCTAAACCAAGACTCAACCAACAATCCAAGTTGCTGCTAAACTGAAAACAATGCGATCCAAGTTGGCCATAAATGCCTATTTGAGACTATTCATTACTCAATAGGCCGAATGGCACAGCTAACCTAATCAGCGTAAAATAACATTCGAATAATATTGTCCGATCATAAGAAATTTCTAACTCTGAGCTACTATGTTAACCAGCCAACCACAACTTTATCCCGAAATTATCAACACCATCCGGAATTTAAAACCGGAGAATATTACCACTGAGCGCAAATTGATTCTGAAGCCACTCATAGATTTTATTCAGGCCAAAGTTGAAAGCCAACAAGAAATTCGACTTAATTTTATCTGTACCCACAATTCTAGGAGAAGTCATCTATCTCAAGTTTGGGCCCAGGTGATGGCTTTTAATTTTGGAATAAATAATTTGTTTTGCTACTCCGGAGGAACAGAAGCTACTGCACTTTTCCCCAAAGTGGTGGAAACCCTTCAAAAATCTGGGCTTTTAATTCAAAGCCTTTCCCATCAAGAAAATCCAGTATATGGGATCAAATACGCAGCCAACCAACATCCTATCATAGGGTTTTCAAAAAAGTATGAGGACGCATTCAATCCCACATCCCATTTTGCTGCGATCATGACTTGCTCACAAGCAGATGCGGGCTGCCCATTTATTCCCGGAGCTGAGAAACGCATTCCCATCACCTTTGAGGATCCTAAAGCATTTGACAACAGCCCTGAACAGGATGAAAAATACATGGAAAGAAGCCTGCAGATAGCTACAGAGATGTACTTGGTTTTTTCTGAAATCAAGTTTTAAATTAATACATAAATTAAACCCAAACTATGCAATAAATCTTCAATTAGGTGTTGAAATCACCTCGATTTCAACCACTTCTCTGCTTGCCCATGCAACACGCATTACTAATCTCTATGTAAAATCCTGATCAAAGTTTTTTCCGCAAAGTCAAAAAAACCTTTGGATTAGTTTTTGGCTCCACTGCCTCAGCATCAATATAAAGGGCTGGAAACCGGCTAGAGGATTCTAGGGCAGCCAAAAGCTTGAGTAGAGGGAAAAGTGTTGGAATGCTTATTCAAATTAAACCTTTTAGGGAAACAACTTTGGTAAATCGCTTTCCCTTTTCCTCTATTAAAATTTCATTTTTCTATTTCTAATACTGATATTTAATATCTTCTATATTGCTGGGCCAATTCCCGTCGATTGTCAAAGAATTGCGTTATTTTTGTGGTTGAGAAAAATTCAACGTCGTGTACAAACAAATCATAAAGCCTCTTCTTTTCCTAAAAAACCCGGAATCTGCACACCATTTTACATTTTCCTGGATCAAGACACTGTTCAATTTCCCATTGCTTAAACAAGCAATTCGTGGAAATTTTGCCTTCGAACACAAAACGTTGGAGAGAGAAGTGTTTGGCCTAAAATTTAAAAACCCCATTGGTTTGGCCGCAGGTTTTGACAAAGATGCCAAGCTTATTGATGAAATGTCTCTATTGGGGTTTGGTTTTATTGAAATTGGAACCTTGACTCCAAAACCCCAAGGAGGGAACCCTAAGC
>NZ_CAXBOC010000326.1:0-6846 GCF_963976465.1 uncultured Cyclobacterium sp.
CTTTAATGTGATATGTTCTGGTCTATATTCCCCGCCACTTTCAATTAATTGAATTTCCTGTATTAATTTTTGAGCTGATTTTTCACCAATTTCAAATCCAGGTTGATAGACGGAACTTAGTTGGGGTCTGGAAATCTCACACATTTCAGAATCACTAAAGCCAACTATGCAAACTTCTTCCGGGACTTTAATTCCATTGTCTTGGCAGGCCCCTAATGCTCCTATAGATAAAATATCACTAACCCCAAAAATTCCGTCAAAAGTTTGTTTGCTTTTAATTACTCGATCTACAAGCTTGTAAGCTTCATGTCTGGTAATGTGGGGACAGCTCTTGATATAGGAAGTGTTTAGCGGGATGTTGTATTTATTAAGGGCCTCTTTATAGCCATTGAAACGCTCTATTGTATTAAGAGGATCTTTCGGGCCTTTTAGAAAAAGAATTTTTGAACAATCCTGATGAATCAGATGTTCGGTGGCTTGAAAAGCGCCTTCTTTGTCGTTAATAACCACCTTACTTATTGTTTCAGTGTCGAGTACTTTGTCAAACAAAACTAATGGGATATTGAACTCTTTAAAAATTTTAAAATGATCAAAGGATTTGGTTTCATCAGAAAGACACACCAACAACCCATCTACGTGTGATGAGAAAAGTAGTTTTGCATGTTTCTTTTCAAGGTTTAATAATTCTTGAGATTGAGTGAGCAATACTGAGTAGCCTTGCTCTTCGGCTGATTGCATTATTCCTTTAATCACGCTTGAAAAGAAAAAGTGAACCACCTCGGGTATAATTACTCCAATAATGTTGGATTTGTTTTTGCGTAAATTTAGTGCCAGGTTATTGGGGATATAATTGAGTTCATCTACAAGTTTTAGTACAGCAGTTTTCGTTTCCTTGCTAATGTCTGGATAATCCTTTAGTGCGCGGGAAACAGTAGGCACAGAAACACCTAATTTAGAGGCTATTGTTTTCAGAGTTACACGGATTTTAGGCATAAATATAGGGTAAAGTAAAGAGTGAATTCATAAAAAAAGAGTCGGTTTTTATTTAGAAAGATTATAAATTAAAATTTATTTGAAACCGAAATCGATTACGTAATCGGTTTCGTAATTTCATAAAATTACTCACTATTGACTGTTAAACAAATGTTTTTCATGTTTGGGGTGTAAATAATATTTGGCCAGAGTATTATTCCATTATCAGTTTGATAATTATTCAAGTCGATTACTTAAATAATAACCCAATCATGAAACTATTACGAAATAATATTACAAAAACACTTACCATTGCCATAGGAGCATTAATATTTTTCTTTAATGATTTTAATGCTTTTGCTCAAACTTCCACAAAACTTTCAGGAACTATTACTGATGAGCAAACCGGAGAAGCTATTATTGGCGCCCTTGTAAGTTTGGAAGGCACTTCTCTTGGAGCAATTTCAGACTTTGATGGGAAATACAATTTGGAAACAAATTTAGAAGGGGAGCATATCTTGAAGGTTTCTTTTTTAGGGTTTTCAACTATTGAGGAACCTGTAGTTTTAGGACAAGGTGATATTTCCAGAGATTTCCAGATGAGTGCAGACCTTGTCGGTTTGGATGTAGTCATCGTAACAGGTAATACAGATCCTAAAACCGCCATTGAATCAAGTATTTCTGTAAGTTCTATAAGGACAGACCAATTTAATCAGGCAGCACCCAGATCCACTGCAGAAATTTTCAGAAATTTACCTGGAGTGAAAACAGAGGCAACAGGAGGAGAAGGAAATGCAAATATTACTGTCCGAGGAATACCTATTGCTACAGGAGGTGCTAAATTCTTGCAATTACATGAAGACGGACTTCCAGTGATGCAGTTTGGAGATATTTCGTTTGGGAATGCTGATATATTTTTAAGGGCAGATAATACGATTGATAGAATTGAAGCTTTAAGGGGAGGTTCTGCATCAGTACTCTCAAGTAATTCTCCTGCAGGTGTCATCAACTTTATTAGTAAATCAGGTAAAGTTGAAGGAGGTTCTGTTGGAACCACAGTAGGGATGGACTATAATACTTTTAGGACTGATTTCGAATATGGTGCTCCAATTGGAGAAGACATGAACTTCCACATTGGAGGGTTTTGGAGACAAGGAGAAGGTCCAAGAGATGCAGGATACAATGCAAATTCAGGGGGACAAATTAAAGCTAATTTGACCAAGAAATTTGATAAAGGTTTTGTTAGACTGTATTTCAAGCATCTCAATGACAGGTCTATAGGATATCTTCCGATGCCTGTTCAGGTAACAGGGTCAAATAGCTCTCCTGTATTAGGGAATGTCAATAATTTCAACGCATTAAGTGGAACTCCTCATTCACCCTATTTAATGACCAACTTGAGTATGGGAGCAGATGGGAACTTAAGGAGAAGTAGTATTCAGGAAGGTATGAATCCTATATCCACTGCGATTGGCGGAGAGTTTAACTTTTACCTAGGTAATGATTGGTCCATTGTCAATAAATTCAGACAACAATTTAATACGGGGCGTTTTGTGTCTCCATTCCCTTCAGAAGTTGCAGATGCCCAGTCAATGGCTAATTCAATTGGTGGAGATAATTCGGTCTTGAGTTATGCAAATGGCCCAAATGCAGGAAATGTCATAAATAATCCATCTGCTTTGAATGGTAATGGTCTGGCTATGAGAATTCACCTTTTTGATGTGGACTTTAATAATTTCAATAACTTTTCCAATGATTTACAATTGTCAAAGGAAATGGACAATGTAAACTTCACTTTTGGTTTTTATAAAGGCATCCAGCATATCAATATGTCATGGCTGTGGAATTCTTACTTAATGGAAGTTAATTCCACAAATGCAGCTTTATTGGACGTTTCAAGTGCAGATGGCAACACCACCTTTACAGAAAATGGCCTTATTGCTTATGGGGTTCCTTTTTGGGACAACTGCTGTACCAGAAATTATGATGCAGTTTATGATGTAAATGCACCTTACGTAAATACCAGTTTTGAATTCGGAGATCTTTCTGTAGATGCAGGTTTAAGATATGATTATGGTAGCGCTTTTGGTACCTATGCAGGTGCTGTACAATCTGCTATAGATATGAACCGAGATGGAATGATTTCAGTGCCGGAGCAAAGCGTTTCTTCAGTAGATAATGCAAATGCAAACCCCATTAATTACGATTGGAGTTACCTTTCTTACTCTTTAGGTTTAAATTACAAAATCTCAGATAGTCAGGCAGCTTTTGCTCGGTATAGCCGTGGGGGCAGGGCCAATGCAGACAGGTTATTGTTTGGACCAGGAATAGCCGCTGACGGATCTGCTGTAGGTGGATTAAATTCAGATATGGTTACGCAAATGGAAGCCGGCTTCAAATATAAATCACCTAAAATTGGAATTTTTGGAACAGCATTTTATTCGAATCTCGAGGAACAAAATTTTGAAGCAACTACTCAACAGTTTTTTGACAGAGAGTATACAGCTTTAGGACTTGAACTAGAAACAGCAGCAAGATTCGGTAAGTTTGATGTGAGAGGTAGTGTTACATGGACCAACGCTGAAATTTCAAAAGATAAATTAAACCCTGAAATAGAAGGGAATACCCCAAGGAGACAAGCAGATTTTATCTATTATCTAACACCATCTTATAATTTTAAAAAGGGTACAGTAGGATTTAACCTTATAGGTACTACTGATATGTATGCACAAGATAACAACGATTTGGTAATGCCGGGATATACGCAAGTGAATGCTTTCGCTTACTATGATATCGTTGAAGGACTTTCGATTGGTGTTAACTCCAATAACTTGTTCAATGCATTTGGATTGACAGAGTCAGAAGAAGGGTCTATTAGAGATGGAGTTACGAATGTGATTCGTGCCAGATCCATCAATGGCCGCACAACCTCTGTTGCACGTAAGTTTAAATTTTAGGCATATGATTGGGGGGGTGGTCAGAAATGACTGCCCTTTTCAATCTAGAGAATTAGATCGTGAAAAACCAGATACAACTAATAACCTATGCCAATAGGCTTGGCGACAATGGATTAAAAGGAATCCATAAATTACTTAAGAACGAATTTAAAGATGCATTTGGAGGGGTTCATTTATTGCCTTTTTATTTCCCAATTGACGGTGCAGATGCCGGGTATGACCCAATTGATCACACAAGGGTAGACGAGAGGATTGGTTCATGGGAGGATGTTTCCAAAATAGGTGCAGATTTTGATGTTTTGGGAGATATTATCGTAAACCACGTTTCTGCCCAATCTAAGGAGTTTAAAGATGTGGAAGAAAAAGGTGTTGATTCCCCATTTTTTGATTTGTTCTTGACCAAAGAAAAAGTATTTCCTAAGGGGGCTTCGGTGGAGGATATTGAGGCAATTTACAGGCCTAGACCTAGTACGCCTTTTACAAAAAAAACAATTGCTAATGGTGAAATAATTAATTTATGGACTACTTTTACAAGTAACCAATTGGATATAGATGTTTTGCATCCATTGGGAGAAAACTATTTGAACTCTATACTTGAAAAATTTAGTCAGGCTGGTATTAAGATGATCAGATTGGATGCTGCTGGATATGCAATTAAGAAGGCTGGTACTTCTTGTTTTATGCTTCCAGAAACCTATGAGTTTCTTGATAAACTTGCAGGAAAGGCCAAACATTTAGGAATGGAAGTATTGGTGGAAATTCATTCTTATTATCGAGAACAGATTAAGATTGCTCAGAAAGTTGATTTTGTCTATGATTTTGCCTTGCCTCCTTTAGTGCTTCATAGTATTAGAAGTAAAAGATTTACTGAATTAAAAAACTGGTTGGAAATAAGCCCTAGAAATTGTGTGACGGTGCTGGACACACATGATGGGATAGGTGTGATAGATGTTACCGGGAGTAATGGTCAACCAGGGTTATTGACTGATGAAGATGTTGATCTTTTGGTTCAAAGTATTCATAAAAATGCCAATGGACAAAGCCTTGAAGCAACCGGAGAAGCAGCGTCTAATCTTGACCTTTATCAGGTCAATTGTACCTTTTATGATGCACTCGGTAAAAACGATAAGGACTATTTGATTGCAAGGGCCATTCAGTTTTTCTGCCCAGGTATACCTCAAGTTTACTATATGGGATTACTTGCCGGAGAAAATGACATGGAGCTGCTGAGAAAAACAAAAGTAGGCCGTGATATTAATAGACACTATTATGGAGATGAGGAAATAAAGGGTGGTTTGGAACGAGATGTTGTCAAATCCATGATTAAGATAATGAAATTTAGAAACAACCACCCTTCCTTTAATGGTGATTTTATTATTGAAAAAAGTGATTCCGATGTCCTTATCTTGACCTGGGTTAATGGTGAGTTCAATTCAACGCTTATTGTTGATTTCGAAGAGGATTTATTCAGAATAAATTATTCGGACAGCAAGGGTACCTCTATGTTTGAACCATTCTAGAACAAGCCAATGAGCAATAAAATCAAATTATCGTTTTGGCAGATTTGGAACATGAATCTCGGATTCTTTGGTATCCAGTTTAGTTTCGGACTTCAACAAACAGCGGTCAACCCTATTTTTTCATTTTTAGGAGCAGACCATGCCCAGCTTCCATTATTGAATTTGGCAGGTCCTGTAACGGGACTGATCATCCAACCTATAATAGGAGCCATTTCTGACAAAACCTGGGTGCCTGGCTGGGGCCGAAGAAAGCCTTTCTTTATGATAGGTGCGATTATAGCAAGCCTTAGTTTGTTTGCTTTCCCTTACAGTTCAGAGCTATGGTTTGCAGTAGGCTTACTTTGGATACTTGATGTTGGGAACAATACAGCCATGGAACCTTACAGGGCTCTGGTGGCTGATAAGTTACCTGACGAGCAACTGACGTTTGGTTTTCAAATGCAAAGTCTTTTCGTAGGCGCAGGAATCACAATTGCCAACTTCTCTATATTTTTGTTTCAGATCTGGTTTTCCCATAATGAAACAAGTACGGGAATTTGTGACCCTTCCTCAGCTATGGCTTCTGGTATCCCAATTTGGGTGTATTATTCTTTCTTCCTAGGGGCAGCTGCTTCATTGGGTACCATTTTTTGGTCAGTAATCAAGACCCCTGAAATCCCTCCCTCTGAAAAAGAGCTGGAGATATTGAAACGCAACAAGGACATACCTTTTTTAAAAAAAGCAACTGCTCCTATTTTGGAAATTATTGAGGCAATTGCCGATATGCCAAAATTGTTGAAAACATTATCTGTAGTCTATTTATTTCAGTGGTATGCCTTGTTTATCTACTGGCAATTCATTACACCGATGTTGAGGACCTCTATATATGGAATTAGCAATAATGATATATTAAAATTTGAAACGATCAAAGCGCTGTGCATGAGTGGCTCGGTTGTAAGTCCGGCTGATTTAGAATTTGCTGAAAGAATACAGCGATTGTCTGAACAGGCATTGGCACAGACCGGTCTGATGAACGGGACTTATAATCTGGTTACCATGATTGTGGCCCTGGCTCTTGTGCCCTTTGCAGCTCGATTCGGTAATAATTTTGTATACGTTACTAGCCTATTTCTAACAGGTATAGCCATGTTAGTACTACCATTTATTCAGGATGAAATTTTATTGCTTCTTCCCATGGTTTTATTGGGAATCGGTTGGGCTACTATTATGGGAGTGCCTTACTCTATGGTGTCTAAAGTTATTCCACAAGAAAGAAGAGGGGTGTATATGGGGATTGTAAATATGATGATCGTTGTGCCTATGTTTATCCAAACCTTAACCTTTGGCCCTATCATTCAGAATTTGCTAAACGATAACCCTATTAATGCCATCCTCTTTGCAGGAGGATCATTTATGGT
>NZ_CAXBOC010000327.1:0-6837 GCF_963976465.1 uncultured Cyclobacterium sp.
GGTAATGGGTGAAGCTGCATGATGAAGGGCCATACCTATTCCATACTCTTCAGCATAGTCACCAACCTTTTTGGTTTGAAGGTATCCTCCAACACTCCCCGGATCCGGGTGAACCAAATCCACTGCCCTATTCTCTATGAGATCTTTAAAATTCTTTTTATGGTAAGCATCCTCTCCCGTAAGTGTAGGGGTGGTAATGGATTCAGTAACACGCTTCCACTGTTCGGTATTTTGCCAAGGAATTGTAAGGTTCAAAAGCATTGGCCAATTTGATCATTTCATTGTATCCCATATGACCAAAATGGTCGATGGCCAAAGGAATTTCAAAGCCTACCTTCTCCCTGGCTTTGGCTGCATATTCAACCATTTTCTCTAGGCCCTTGGGTGTAATTTGAACATGGGTAAATTGATGGGGAGTTTGTGTATAACTCATCACATCTGTATCTGACCATCCCCTCATTGGCCCCCAAGGGGATTTATTGGTTAAGGTGTCTTTTTGATCCTTGATTAGCCCTATACCAATATCCATTTTCAACATGGTATAGCCCATGTCTACACGACTCTTCATTTTATTTGCAAATTCATCAGGATCCCGAACCGTAGGTGTATCTACATAAATTCTAACTTTATCCCTGAATTTGCCTCCTAGTAGCTGATAAAGTGGTACCCCATAGGCTTTCCCTGCAAGATCCCAAAGCGCCATTTCCACACCTGAAACCCCTCCGCCTTGTCTGCCATGCCATCCAAATTGCTCAATACTCTTGAATATTTTTTCAATATTACATGGGTTTTCTCCCAATATTCTACTTTTTAACATCAAAGCATAGCGCTTATCCGCACCATCCCTAACATCTCCCAAGCCATGAATCCCCTGATTGGTATAAATCTTTAGTAAAGGCACATTTCCATATTGGGCAATGCGCATGTCGGTAATTTTAAGGTCTGAGGGATTAGACAGACGATTCACTTTAGAAGTGGTGTGAGCCAATGTGTCTTCCATAGGCAATGACATCATTCCCCCTAAACTAATTCCTCCTAGGACAGCTTTTTTAAAAAAGGATCGTCTTTCATTTTTAGGCTCCTCAAATAATGGTTGTGGCTTTTCTGTAGGGTTTATTTTTGCGTTTTTTTCATCTTGAAAACGCTGTTGTAAGTATTCTGTATTTTTTTTCATACTTAATAGGTTTGTTTTGGGTATGGATAATATTAAATAAATTATTGAAAACACAATATGCTCAAAAATGATAGCAATTTAAAATTATTACAAAACAAAAACAGCCACTGATTTTCAGTGGCTGTTTTTCCCTATGAACTGCTTTATTAAGCTATTTATGGTATTAGAGCATAACAAAGAAATCATTTAAAGGACATATCATGTCTTTTTTCCCCTTCAAATATTTTAAATTAAATCAGGTGGAAAGAATACCTGCAATGCGAAGGTCTTCATCGTCCACTTCTTTGTCATCTATGATGGCCCTTTTGATAGGGGTGTATACAATTTTGTTATTAATAATCCCCACCATCACATCGTACTTACCTTTGAGCAAGCCTTCCACCGCAGAAACACCTAATTTACTGGACAAAATTCTATCAAAGGAGGAAGGTGCCCCTCCTCTTTGAAGGTGTCCAAGAATAGTTACTTTAATGTCGTAGGTAGGCAAAATCTTCTTCACCTTTTCAGAGATTTCTTGTGCACCCCCACTTTTTCCTCCTTCAGCCACTATAACAATATTACTCTCTTTTTTGGCTTTCTCTCTGAATTTTAATCGGTCAATCAGTTTTTCAACAGGGAATTTCTTCTCAGGTATAAGTATTGCGGCAGCGGCACTTCCTATTCCCGCATTGATGGCGATAAAACCGGCATCTCTTCCCATAACCTCTACAAAAAATAAACGGTCATGTGAGGTAGCTGTATCCCTAATTTTATCAATTGCCTCAATGGCGGTATTGCATGCCGTATCAAACCCAATGGTCAAATCTGTTCCAAACAAATCATTATCAATGGTTCCGGGAAGCCCAACAGCCGGAATACCAAATTCTTTATAAAACAAGTGAGCACCGGTAAGAGATCCATCTCCACCGATCACCACCAAGGCATCAATGCCATGACTTTTTAGGTTTTCGTAGGCTTTTTTTCTTCCTTCTGGCGTACGAAATTCAAGGCTTCTAGCTGACTTTAAAAAGGTCCCACCTCTCTCCAAGACATGAGCAATGGATCTGCTGTCGAGTTTTCTGATGTCATTATTGATCATCCCTTCATAACCACGGTAAATACCATATACCTCCAAATTATAATAAAACCCGGCCCGAACCACCGCCCGGATGGCAGCATTCATTCCCGGAGCATCACCTCCGGAGGTCAATACACCAATTTTTTTAATGTTTTTAGGTTGGTCTTGCATTTTCTATTACTAAAGGGTCCTTCAATTACTTATTGAAATATTTTATCATAAGCTCTGCTGCAGCCAGGTTGGTGGCCAATGGAACATTGTGAACATCACAAATTCTCATTAGCATTTGAACATCCGGCTCGTGTGGGTGTTTTCCTAGAGGATCCCTAAAGAAAATCACCATATCCAATTCCTTTTGTGCCACCATGGCACCTATTTGGGCATCCCCTCCCATTGGTCCGGAAAGTAATTTTTCAACTTGAAATCCGGCTTTTTCTATATGTGATCCGGTAGTTCCGGTGGCAACAAGTGTAATCCCCTTCAATGCAGGTTTGCAGCCACCTATAAAATGCACCATATCTGCTTTTTTCCCATCATGGGCTATTAATGCTATCTTCATTATATCATGCTAAATTGAATTTCAATATTTACCGTTAACACAGAAAAGGCAAACAATAGTTTACTTATTAGAAAAATAAAATTTATTATTTTTTTACCCGATCTAAAAAATACAAAACCATTTGCTCCCATTCCTGTTCAAGACTTATAGAAGGTTTATTTTTGCCTGCTCTGCTATACCAGTAGGAAGCATTTCCTAAATCCCCTTCTTTCCTATGCAGGTAGGCATGCAAAAAAGCGGCGTCGTCATCTTCCATTTGGTCAATTAACCCATGGGCTTTGGTCCAATCTCCATTGCCATCCAACCATAAAGACTGTAAATAAACAGTCATTCCTTCAGGCATTTTCCCTTCGTGAATGCTGGCTTTAAATTTTGATAAATTCATAGTGACTAGTTTTTAAGCAAGGCCAAAATAAATACTAATTCATCAAGGGGGCAAATATTAAAGCTAAAATTGAGTACAATTCCGCCATAAATAGGACTTAGATTCTTTAAGCGCCTAAGTGGCAAAGAAAAAGACATTGGAGAAAAAAAGGAAAATTAGTGTAATGGGATGGCTAGCTTCTACGGGTTTTTATAAAAAATAAAAAATCACCTCGCTCAATTAATTACTGCAAGATTAACATACCTGTTGTAGCGCTTGAGCAAGCCCATACATGCTTTTGGATTGCATATTGTATTTTTCTCTACAAAAAGCAAAATGTTTAAGGATTTGTTCCACCTCAATTAAGCTTGCATCAGGGTAATTACCGTGGTTGTAGGGGTGCCACCAAAGATGGTAGACCTCATTGTTTTTAGCAGCAGTACTCATCTCCTCTATGACCCTATTTACCTTCATTTGGTTAATCCTCCCAAGCTTGGATTGATAGGGCCTCAAAAATCGAGAAGCAGGTATTAAAATCGGTTTTTTAGACTTTTGCTCTTGCAGTTGATAAGATGTTTTTTTGCCTAAAGATAGTATGGAGTCAGAGGTCCTACATATTCTTTTAAGCAACTCTCCCTTTTCCGGCGTTTTCCAAAACCAATCCACAGGGTTTGTTCTAACTGAATTAAAGCCCAATTCTCCTGCGGCCTGAATGGCCTCAGTGTTGAACTGATTGCGAGGAAATACCAAAGAGCTTAGCTTAACACCAAATTTTTCCTGAGCGATTTTTTGGGCCGCCTTCAAATCTGCTTGGAAGGTCAACTTATCCTGTCCTTTTTCCATTGTATAATAATGCGAGAAAGTATGGCTTGCCAATTCCTGTCCAGGCGTTTCAATAATTGCTTTAACTAAATCAGGAGCAAAGAGGGTACTATTGGTTTCATTTGTTGCCTTATACCACTTATATGCAGAAAGGTTTAAGTTTTGATAGCTAGGCTTTACTTCAGGGCTGAACTTCAACCACTCCTCCGGACCATCCGCCATCAACATCCCCACCGTTGCCCAGGTAACTTCTACCTTATATTTCTCAAATAAGGACAATAACTGAGGCACAATCCGTTTCGTAGTTTGGTAATAAGCATCGTAGGCTTTGATAGGCACTTTATCAAACCGCCCCCAATGAAGCTCAAAATCCAAGGATATGATTAAGGTTGGACGAGTCATACTTTGGCCCTTTTATTGGCTAATTTATAATAAAGATGAAAGGCAATAATAATAAAAAATGGGAAGTATATGCTTTTCATTCTCATGATAATGCCCAAATTATTTAAGGTAATGCTGTATAAGACAGATAAAAGCATCCCATATATCAGTGCTGTCCAAAGGTACAAGGGTAATTTAATTCGACCTTTTAAATAAAATAGACTATATACTGCAAAACAAAATATGACTACCAGAAAAGTATTTTCAACCCCTGCAGCCATAGACCAAAAATGACTGGCTTCCCAAATAAAAGGCCTAAAAAATACGGTCACCAATTTTTCAATCCAGTTATAGCCCTGCATATCCACTGAACTTTTACCTCCAAATGAGGCTAGAAATTGATTTTGCCAATCCAATATGTCCCCTATCCATTTCAAGTTAAAACCATAAATCAAACTGCCTTTTATGTATCGATAGGCAAAAATTGACAAAATCATAAAAATAGCCAAAGGGAAGATTTTTTTTCGGTAAGGTAAAAGTGTTTTATGAAATGGCAAAACCATTAAGACTGAAATGGTTAAGACCAACCCTTGAATAGGTCTGACCATTAATGAGAGCAGTAGGCCAGCTATTATTAATAAAAATTTATCAGAAAAGAAGTGGATTCCTGCTAAAACCATTAACAGCCCCAACCATAAAAATGCCTCTTTACCAATGCCGGCAGTCCAAAAATGAACATTCGGGAAAAACAAAATCAATGCAATCACCTGGGAGAAAACCTTATCTCTGAATTTATTGGAACTTGCGTTTAACAGTTGGAATGCCAATAAAAATCCAAAATAAGAAAGGCTAGCATACAGAAAGGTGCCGGATAAATACCCCAATCCTGCCATTTGAGAAAAGGGGTAATTGAACCAATACATAAAATTGGTGCCGGTGCCAATTAAATCCCACCAGCCTTTGGAGGTTACAGGACTCCCTGAATCAATAGCCCAGTACCTGTAACTGTCTCCGCCATTGGCAAGGATATATCGGTAAAAAACAAGCCCAATTAAAAGGTGATAAATCCATAAACCAAATAACCAAGCAGTTTGGTTTGATGAAAAGCCTTGCGAATGCGCCCAAATTTTAATGCCATAGCAGGTGACCATCATCAAAAAAAAAATAAAAAGAATATCCCCTAACATCCTCCTACAAATTTGAAGACTTCAGCGCATGCTTGTATTCATTTATGCTATTTTCTAAAGCAAAGCTTGGGATAGATTGTGCCCTAATCTGTTCTCTGGAAATCTCCTTTACATCCTTAAGCCATTTAATTAAGTCCATTTTATCAATTGGTGGGTAAATAAAACAATAAGGTTCCTCACCAATCATTTCATCCAAATCACCGATTCCTTTGGAACATATAATTGGTAAACCGGCCAATAAATACTCGCTTACTTTGATGGGTGCTATCCCTGCAAGACTTGGTGCTGGTTTTCTTAAACTAACTCCCAAGTCTGCCGCGGCATAATAGGCAGGCAAATCCTCGTAATTGACTGTTTTTATTAAAATGGCTTGCTTTAAGTGATTGGGGATAGCTTCAGCTAGAGAAGTAGCGTTTCTAATTAGAAAAAGAAACTTACTTTCAGGATGACGAATATGGTAAGTCTCAAACAATTGCAACATCTCTCCTACAAGATACTGTGGACCGATACCTCCCGAATACAACCACAATATTGATTCAGGCATAATATTAAGGTCTTCTCTAATTTTTTCCCTAATCACCGGATTGGGCTTAAACCGGTTTTTAATTCTTCCATTGCTTACTTTAAAAAACTTGGGTTTATGGGTTTGCCCAATATTTTTTAAGTGTTCATATATGGCCAAAGTTGAGCGTACCAATACAATATCAGATAGTTTGAGCAACTTCGTTTCAGTTTTTTTTAGCCATTGGAATTGTAAACTACTTTCTTTTAACCCGGCATAATCAACCCTTTCTTGAATAGGTAACCCGTCAGCATCAAAAACAATTTTAATCCCCCTGTTTTTCGCCCATTTAAAAATTGAATTAACCATCATGGCCGGCATGGTAGACCGAGGCATAAGATGGGTAATGCCGTATTTAATAACCATACGTTTAATTGCAATTTGGCCAAGTTGCGTAGTGAGCAGGGTACCTAAAATTGGATGTGGCTTTCGCCTTACCTGCTGCTGTTGATAATTGATCTTTAGTCCCTCGGCAATATTTGCAATTCTATTCACCTCTGCCGCATCAGCCCAAGAAAATTGAAGCACAAAAAATTGGCAGTCCATTTCTTTTTGCAGCCCCTCAAAAATTGGAAAAAACAGATTTTCCATATAATTCGTTTGATCAGAATCCCAGGAAATGAAAAGAATTTTCATGGTTTTTCTCATTGATTTAGAAGATACAACCCTTTAATAGGTCATTTACCATCCAATTCTTGTTCAACCAATTGCTTATACCTCATAAAATTTCT
>NZ_CAXBOC010000328.1:0-6811 GCF_963976465.1 uncultured Cyclobacterium sp.
TGACCTATAGAAAGGGCTCTCATTTCATTCAATTCCTGTTTCCAAGAATTGATCAATTTCATGTCAGGATATTGATCACCAAGGGCGGCAACAACACTATCCATAAAGTTAAAGTCCTTACCGGGATCTAGCATGCCTATTCCTGCCAATGCAGCAAAACTACCTTCCGCATCAGCAATTACTCCCTTGATGCGCTCGGCTTGATTCATCCCCATCTCTACGGCTTGTTCCCGTATTTGCTGTACTTTAGCCTGATCTTTTTCAGTCATGGCTTCATAAAAGGCAGAATTTAATGCATTGGCCTCTTCTTGGTATTCAGCTGTCAGCTCATCTATTCTGAATAATAAACGACTGTCGGTAGAGCCTTCAACGGCCAGTTCCTCAGATTCAAAATCGTATTTTATTTGTACATCTTCCTGATACAAAGCCAAACGAATGGTTTTTTCGCCATATAAGTCTAAATCATAGAAGTTTGGCTTGTCAATTTCCAAGTTGTAACTAAATGAACCTCCCTTAACTTGAAGTGTATCAATAACAGTGATTTTGTCTGTTTCGTAGACAGACAAAACAACCTCCCCTTCAGGAATTTGTTTCAATTCACCGGAAATGGTGACATTCCCATCAAAGACCTCTTTCTTATCTTCCCCACATGCGGACAACAGCATGGCTGTTAAGCCCAATGAAAACATACTCTTAGTTAAGACGTTCATAAAATTAATTATCCAATAATTCTGTTAAAATTTTGCTGGCCACCTTAGGGTCAGCCTTGCCTTTAGATTTTTTCATAACCTGCCCCATAAACATGCCCATGAGCCCCTTCTTACCGGACTTGTACTCTTTTACTTTGGCTTCATTCTGCGACAGAACTTCCTCTATCAACGGTTTAATGGAGTCTTCGTTGCTGTCTTGAATTAAATTTAATTCTTGAGCAATTTCCAAAGGTGTTTTTCCCGGATTGGCTATTAACTGTGGATAAATCTTTTGAGAACCTACTGTAAAACTTACTTTACCCTCATCGATTAAGGCTATTAGGGCGGCAATTTGTGTTACCTTTAAAGGGAAATCTTCAATTTTTAACGTTAATTCATTCAAATAAGACTTGATAGGCCCCATCATCCAGTTTGAGGCTGCTTTATAATTGTTGGTATGTTTACACAACGACTCAAACCATAAAGCAATATCTTTTTGGTCGGTTAAAACTCCTGCATCATATTCAGGAAGTCCATAAGTGTTTACAAATTTATCAAACAATTCACGAGGAAGAACGGGTAATTCAGCCTTAATGGACGAAAGCCACTCTTCAGAAATTACTACAGGGCTCAAATCGGGCTCAGGGAAGTACCTGTAATCATTAAGATCTTCCTTGGTTCGCATACTGGCCGTCAAACCCGTGGTAGCATCAAATGTCCTGGTTTCAGAAACAATTTCCTCACCTCTTTCAAGCAAACCTATCTGGCGTTCAAACTCATGTTCAATGGCACGGGCCACATTCCTAAATGAGTTCATGTTTTTCACTTCCACCTTTTTGCCTAGTTCTTGATCACCTTTAAGCCTTATAGACACGTTTGCATCACACCTTAAAGATCCCTCTTCCATATTACCATCACAGACATCCAGGTAAACCACCAACTTCTTAATTTCTGCAAGAAGATTATATGCTTCTTCAGAAGAACGCATATCAGGCTCCGTTACAATCTCAATAAGTGGAACCCCTGCCCTGTTAAAATCTACCAATGTATCTACTTCACCTGCCAAGTGCATGGACTTACCCGCATCCTCCTCCATATGGATCCGGGTAAGGGCTACCTCTTTTTTCTCTCCACTACTGAGAGTAATGGGCACAAAGCCCCCAACACAGATTGGATTTTTATCCTGCGTCAGTTGATAACCTTTCGGTAAATCAGGATAAAAATAATTTTTTCGGGCAAACACATTTCTTCTGGTAATAGATGAATTACATGCCAAGCCCATCTTCACTGCATATTCTACTGCTTTTCTATTCACTTTGGGTAAAGTTCCCGGATGTCCTAATGTGATCACCGATATATTGGTGTTGGGCATTTTTCCATAACTGTTGGCATCAGAAGTATACATCTTGCTTTCAGTAAGTAATTGTGCATGGACTTCTAAGCCAATCACCAATTCATACTTCTCCTTAATAATATCTGCCGTTAATGTAGTGGACTTATCTTCAATCATTTCTAAATTGTTACAGTTTTTGTTCCAAAGTGTCAACCCCAAACGAAGACAATTTGAATTCAGCTAAATTATTTCAATGCCTGCTGAATCAAAGTTTCAGCTTTTTCTAAGGCAATCGGTAAGCCTGAAGAATCCTTCCCTCCGGCTGTGGCGAAAAAGGGCTGGCCTCCTCCCCCTCCTTTGATTTCTCTTGCGAGCTCTCTTACCATATTTCCGGCATGAAGTCCTTTGTCTTTCACAAGCAAATCATTTACCACTATAGCCAGCTGCGGCTTACCATTTATGTCAGCAGCTAAAACAGCTACCAAGTTCTCTATTTCATTTTTTAATTCAAAAGAAAGCTTCTTCAAGGCCTCAGCATTAGGCAATTTAATCAATCCTAATATTAAGTTATAACCGTTGAAGGATTTTACCTCACTTTTTAACGTTTCTTTAATTTTTTCGGTAGCTTTTTGGTTCAAAAGCTCAATTTCTTTCCTTAAAGCTGCCCTTTCAGTCATCATTCCTTCAATCGCAGCCACAAGATCTCTGGGGTGTTTAAGTGTTTCTTGAATTTCTTCCAATAGGGCAAATTGCTTTTTCACATAACCTTCTGCACCTTGGGCTGTAACAGCCTCAATTCTTCTTACTCCTGCGGAAATAGAACTTTCAGAAATAATTTTAAACAATCCTATTTCTCCTGTGGCAGCCACATGGGTGCCTCCACACAATTCCACAGAATAAGAAGGATTAAAAGTTATTACCCGAACTTGTTCTCCATACTTCTCTCCAAAAAGGGCGGTTGCTCCCATGGCTTTCGCCTCAGCTATTGGAATGTTTCTTTTCTCATCCAAAGCAATATTTTCTCTAATTTTCCCATTGACGATTTCTTCTACCTCATGCAATTCCTCAGGGCTTAATTTAGCGAAATGGGAAAAATCAAACCTTAAAATCTTATCATTGACCAAAGAGCCTTTTTGTTGTACATGGTCACCAAGCACCTGCTTCAATGCCGACTGTAGCAAATGTGTGGCCGTATGATTACTTTTAATCAAACGCCTTTTATCTGCATTGACTTCACCCTTAAAATCTGCTTCAGGATTTTTTGGCAAAGCACTTACCCAATGAACAATAAGGTCATTCTCTTTTGTAGTATCCAAAACAGTAATGCGTTCTTCCTCATTTGAAAGCGTTCCTGTATCTCCCACTTGTCCACCACTTTCAGCATAAAAAGGGGTTTCAGTCAAGACCAACTGAAAGCGGTCTTTCTTTTTATCCTTTATTTTCCTGTATTTGATAATTTGAGCGGTGGCTTCTAAGGTGTCGTATCCTACAAATACAGAACTTTCCTCGTCGTTTACCATAATCCAGTCTCCGGTTTCTAGCTTTGAGGCTGATCTGGACCTGTCTTTTTGAGCTTTCATTGCTGCTGAAAAACCTTCTTCATCTACACTGAGACCATTCTCACGAGCTATCAGGGAAGTCAAATCCAATGGAAACCCATAAGTATCGTACAATTCAAAAGCTACCTCCCCGGGGATGGTGGTTTCATTTTTATCTGCCAATCCTTTTTGGATGGATTCGAGATTTTTTAAGCCTTTGTCTAAAGTCCTTAAAAATGCGAGCTCTTCTTCCTGGATAACTTTGGTGATAAAGTCTTGTTGTGAATTGATTTCAGGGTAGAATTCACCAAATTTCTCTGCCAATACAGGCACCAAATTAAATAAGAAAGGCTTTTTCAGGTCCAAAAAGGTATATCCATACCGAACGGCCCTCCTTAGAATCCTTCGGATAACATAGCCTGCTTTGTTATTGGATGGCAACTGTCCATCTGCAATGGTAAAAGAAATGGCTCTAATATGATCTACAATTACCCTAAAGGCAATGTCTATTTTCTCGGATTCACCATAAGTAAAACCGGATATGTTTTCCATTTTAGCAATAAATGGAGAAAATAAGTCTGTATCGTAATTGGATGATTTATTTTGGATGACCCTCACCAGTCTTTCTAGACCCAAACCTGTATCCACATGTTTTGCAGGCAGCTCATTGAGATGCCCATCCGCAAAACGGTTGAACTGCATAAAAACCAAATTCCAGATTTCTATAACTTGGGGGTGATCCTCGTTTACCAACTCCCTGCCGGGTATACTTTTTATTTCTTCCAGAGGCCTCATGTCAAAGTGAATCTCTGAACAAGGACCACAGGGACCTGTTTCTCCCATTTCCCAGAAGTTATCTTTTTTAGAACAAAAAAGAATGCGGTCTTTCTCTACCAATTCGGCCCAATAATCAAAAGCCTCATCATCTTGCTCCAACTGATCGGCCTTATCTCCACCAAAAACAGTGATATAGAGCCTGTCTTTAGGCAATTGGTAAACTTCAGTGAGCAATTCCCAAGCCCAATTGATGGCTTCTTTCTTGAAATAGTCCCCAAATGACCAGTTGCCCATCATTTCAAACATGGTATGATGGTAAGTATCGACTCCTACTTCCTCTAAATCATTGTGCTTTCCTGAAACTCTGAGACACTTTTGACTGTTAGTAACGCGAATGTGTTCAGGATTTTCATTGCCTAAAAAATAATCCTTAAATTGATTCATTCCAGCATTGGTAAACATCAATGTGGGATCGTTTTTCACAACTATTGGTGCAGATGGAACAAACTGATGCGCTTTAGATTGAAAAAAATCAATGAAATGGCTTCTTATTTGTTTGGAATTCATGTTTATTTACCTTAGAATGAATTACTTGGAATATTTAAAGTTTTTGAATTATCTTTGTAACCAAACACCCAACTATCTACTTCCCTACAAAGTAGCTTAATCGACTGGGTTTTTTCGGATTACAAAATTAGAAGTTTTAACGTACTATTTGTTAAATGAGTAGAATAAAATATTATTACGATCCCAAAACTTGTAAATACGAAAGGTATGTTAAGAGCAAATGGGATGTTACTTTAAATGTATTGGGATTCTTATCCTTGTCATCAATATTAGCTGTCGGTATCCTTCTCGTGTTTCATTATTACTTTGACAGCCCCAAAGAATTGATCCTAAAAAGGGAAAACAAAGAGCTTAACCTTTATTACGAACTGTTGGAACAAGAGGTCGCACAATTGAACACCATGATGGCTGACCTCCAAGAAAGAGATGATAATCTATACAGGGTTATTTTTGAATCTGAACCAATCCCCAACTCGGTTAGAAATGCAGGATATGGTGGATCTGATAGATTTAAAGACATCAAAGAAAAAGGCCTTAATCAAGGCAAGATGATTATATCTGTGGCCAACAAAGTGGAAACGCTTAAAAAACAGTTGTATATTCAATGGGAATCTTACAACGAACTGTCTGAAACCGCTCTAAACAAAGAAGAGTATTGGGCGTCCATCCCTGCGATTCAACCTATACACAATGAGGAGTTAAACAGGCTAGCTTCAGGCTATGGAATACGCCTACACCCTATCCTTAAGGTGAAAAAAATGCACACCGGTATCGACTTCTCAGCTCCTAAAGGTACGCCGATTTACTCTACAGGAGACGGTGTTGTGGAACGTGTTCGGACCGAATTTGGTGGCTATGGAAAGTCCGTTATTATAGACCATGGCTTTGGTTTCAAAACCAGGTATGCACATATGAATGACTTTAATGTAAAAGTTGGAGAAAAAATCAAACGAGGAGACAAAATAGGTACGGTAGGAAACACCGGTTCATCTACAGCTCCTCACGTACATTATGAAGTAATCAAGGACGACAAATATGTTAATCCGGTCAATTATTTCTTTAAAGACCTTGAACCAACGGAGTTTGATAAAATCCTTGAATTGGCTTCCAGAGAAAATCAATCCCTTTCTTAAAGCAAACATTCAAAAAAATTTAAGGGCCCTTTCTTTAGAAATTGAAGAAAGGGCCTTTTTTTTGCTACTATTCAATTTTGCGGAAGCATAAAAAATTAATAGCTAGGATTGCCTTCTATATAATGGATAATTTTTATATTTTTGATTAAAAAAACACCAGAGAATTGCCTTACAAAGAAAAAGATATTGAAAAAAAGTATTATTCGATTGGCGAAGTTGCCGATAAGTTTAAGGTTGCCACTTCCTTGATTAGGTATTGGGAAGGTGAATTTGACATCATCAAGCCTAAAAAAGACAAAAAGGGAAACCGTAGATTTACCATCGATGATATTGAAAAGATTCAGTTGATTTTTCATCTGGTAAAAGAAAAAGGCTATACGCTTACAGGTGCCCAAGAGATTATCAAAAGGGACATGCATAAGGTTCAGGACAAAGCAGCTATGATCCAAAGACTACATGAAATCAGAGGTTTTTTGACAGAAATCAAAGACAATCTGAATGAAAAACCAGCCGAATAATGACTTTTTATATGCAGTAGCCCTAAGTTTGATCCCAAAATTAGGACCGGGCACCTATAAAAAAATCATTTTACACTGTGGATCTGCAGCATCCTTTTTTAATCTACCCTCCGGCAAGTTGGAAAGAATCCAAGGCATTGGCCCCAAATTGCTGGCCTTCAGAAAGAAAAAACTAAAATATCTCAAAGAGGCGGAGCAAATTATAAACGCTGCCAATCGAAACCAAATTCAAGTTCATTGCTTTCAGGATGAAAAT
>NZ_CAXBOC010000329.1:0-6811 GCF_963976465.1 uncultured Cyclobacterium sp.
AGGCAATTTGATATAGGACTTGATTTAGGTTTGTTTGATGATAGGGTAACATTCATTTATGATTTTTACTCTAAAAACACCACCAACCTATTGTACAATGTGCAAATCCCTCAGGAAGCCGGTTTTGGAAGCTTTACTGATAATATTGGAGAGATTAAATTTTGGGGACATGAGTTTTCTATCTCTTCCAGAAATACCCAAGGGCGATTGGTATGGACAACCAATGCCAACATTTCTTTCAATAGGAATGAAGTTATCGCATTAGCTGATGGAATAGACAGGGTGTATGGTTATGCACATATTACCCAGGTAGGACAGCCATTTGGTCAATTTTATGGATTGAACAAATTGGGTAACTATATGGATCAGGAAGATTTGGACAATTCGCCTCAAGTCCCAGGAAGGTCGACAGTAGGGTCTATCAAGTTGGAAGATGTAAATGGTGATGGTATCATAAGCATTGGGGGAGACAATGATGATAGAACAATTATAGGAAATCCATTTCCTGACTTTACCTATGGTATTACCAATAATTTCAAATATGGAAAATGGGATTTGAACATCATTGCTTCCGGTTCTCAAGGCCATCAGTTGTACATGAGACACCTTTACAGTACCGCCAATTTGGATGGGGTGTTCAATATGGTTGCAAAAGCTACTGACCGTTTCCGTTCTCCGGAGGATCCCGGAGAAGGAATTTTCGGAACCACTGTAGGTGGTGGTAATGTAACGGGAATTGAAAGAGATTGGGCCAACAGTAATTTTGTTTGGGATGCTTCTTTTTTCTCGATTAAGAACATTACCCTTGGATATGATATAGGCAAAATAGCCAATGTTGTGAAAGCTGCCAGGTTATATGCTTCCGTACAAAATGTGTATATCTTCACTCCTTACTGGGGAGGGCCAAACCCTGAAGTTAGCCAGCAAAACAATGGTAGTGGTGATGGTGGAAACTTGAGCCCGGGGGTTGATCTTACAGGCTACCCTGTTCCACGTACCTTCACTATTGGTGCAAACATCACATTCTAATCAGGCTTCTTATCTTAATTTGATTAAAAATGAAAAAAATAAATATATACATTGTGCTTCTGGGAATTATGTTGTCAAGCTGTGAAGAATTCTTGACTCTATCACCAGAAACGGCATTAAGTTCGGCCACTTTTTACCAAACGGAGGCCGATTTTGAACAAGCAGTTAATGCAGCCTATGCGCCGCTTCGTTCTATTGCTGATGATCGATCTTGGTTATTGTGCGAAATGCGTTCGGACAATACGATTTATGCTAGAAATATTAACTTTGGTGCTACCGAGCAACAGGAAGATATTTCGGATCATGCTTTACCAGAAGCTCAAGGGATAACGTCTAATACACACGTTCTTAATCAATACCGTCAGGACTACTTGATCATTGCCAGAGCCAACCAAATTCTTTCCGTAATTGATGAGGTGGAATTTGACCAAACTAGCAAGGATAACCTAAAAGGGCAGGCCCTTTTTCTAAGAGGCTATGCTTATTATGAATTGGCAAGGTATTTTGGAGGAGTGCCACTTCACTTGGAACCGGTAACTACGCGAGAAGAAGCTGCACTTCCTATTACACCGGAAGCAGAAATATACAATCAGCTTATCAGTGATATTCAGGCTTCAGTTTCTCTACTTCCAGTCCGCTCAAATCAAGGTGTAGGTAGAGCTTCTAAGGGGGCTGCACAGATGTTGCTAGCAGACGTTTACATCACCCAGAAGAAGTGGGCAGAGGCAGAGACTTTGCTGAAAGCGATTGTAAGTAGCGGAGAATATGAACTTATAGCCAGTTATGAGGATGTATTTTCTGAAAGTGTAGGCAATAAGAATAATATGGAATCTTTATTTGAAGTGCAATACCTGGAAGGTCCTGAAGGTTTAAATGGAAACTTCTTGTATAGCTTTATGCCAAGACCCATATCTTCACAGGAATTGCAGCCGATTACAGGTACTTCAAATACCCAAGGGCTAGATGGTGAGGGAAATAATATTCCTACACCGGATATTATTGCAGCTTTTGAGGATGGAGATTTAAGAAAGGATGCTTCTATTGCCTATGTGGAAATTGCAGGCAGTGACAGAGAAGACAAGGTTTATCCCTACATTAAAAAATATGCTAAGGCCCATGATTTGCATGGAAACCATGGCATGAATTGGCCTATCTATCGGTATGCAGAAGTTTTACTTTTCCTAGCAGAGGGATTGAATGAGCAAGGTAAAACTGCCGAAGCTGCAGGTTACCTAAACCAAATCAGAGAAAGAGCCGGTTTGGCTGCCACTACCGCTTCAAGTCAAGGAGATATGAGAGAAGCAATCTTTAAAGAAAGAAGAGTAGAGCTTGCTTTTGAGAATAAAAGATGGTTTGATATTGTCAGAGCAGACAGGGTTCAGGAGATTATCGGTGATTTTGGACAAAGGGCTTTGGCCAATCCTTTGGATTATTATTATCCAGCAGGGGCAACTTTCAGGTCCAATGCTTTTACTAACATCACCAAATACTATGCATTACCTGCAGCTGAAGCGGAGATAACCCCTCACTTCTAATCAGTTGGTACTTAAATTTAAACCTCCATAAGGGTTTAAAGTACAACGGAAAGCGACCAAGCTTTCCGTTGTTTTTTGGGTTTTTATGACCAAAGGTTTTATTTCAACATTATTGGTTATCATAAGCTGCGAATTTGGGTTAATTTTAAAATTGGTTTCAAGCCTGTGGTAAACAATTGATTGTAGGAAGCTGAATTAACAATAAACTTATGTATAAAACTAAAATAATGAAGAACTGGCTAATGGCCGGCCTGATCCTGTTAATGATGGGTTCATGCGGGCAAAGCGATGGCGATCAGAAGGAGGTACACCCCAAAGTAGCCAAATTAAAATTGCCGACAGGTTTTGAAGCAGAACACCTATACAGCCCCGGAGAAAATGATCAGGGCTCTTGGGTGGGTATGACCTTCGATGACAAAAATAGACTCTTAACCGTCGATCAATATGGAGCAATTTATCGCTTGGAAGTTCCTGCAATTGGATCAGACTCATTAACTCCCACTGTTCAAAAACTGATCATAGGAGATAATGGAGACGATAAAATTGGAATGGGATATGCCCAAGCCTTATTGTATGCTTTTAATAGCCTGTATGTAATGGTTAATCACCGTGCCAATGATGATTTTGACAAAAGCACAGGTCTCTATAGACTACAAGACACCAATGGTGATGACCAATTTGATAAAATAACAACCTTAAAAGAATTTACCGGAAGCCCCGGTGAGCATGGTCCACACAGTATGGTGGTTTCCCCTGATGGTCAATCCATCTACATTGTTGTAGGTAACCATATAGATGTTCCGGAAATGGACCATTATAGGATTCCACGTGTTTGGGAAAATGACAACCTGATTCCTGAAATCAAGGACCCCAGAGGCCATGCGAACAGTAGAGGTGCACCGGGAGGATGGGTAGCTAAAATTGACCCTGAAGGTAAAGAATGGGAGTTGGTAAGTGTGGGGTACAGAAACCCCTTTGATGTAGCCTTCAATGAAGTAGGTGACTTGTTTACCTATGATTCAGATATGGAATGGGACTTTGGAATGCCGTGGTACCGTCCTACACGAATTAACCATGTAACCAGTGGAAGTGAATATGGATGGAGAACAGGAAATATGAAATGGTCTCCGGAATATACAGACAACCTTCCGGCAGTGTTGAATATCGGACAGGGATCACCAACCAATGTTTTTTATGGCAGCAAAGCCAAATTTCCGGAAGAATACCGCAATGCATTGTATGCATTCGATTGGAGTTTTGGGATCATGTATAAAATTAATCTTACTCCTAGTGGAGGTTCTTATTCCGCTACGGGTGAGGAATTTATTTCAGGTTCACCTTTGCCATTAACGGATGGAGTAATTGGACCGGATGGAGCGCTGTATTTTATGACAGGAGGAAGACGTTTGGAGTCTGACTTGTACCGGGTTCATTATACCGGTGACTTGAGTGGAGAGAGTAAAGGAGGCCTTACCGAGGCAGATTTACCTGAGGAACATAAAATAAGAAGAAGCCTGGAAGCTTACCATACAGGGGCTAAATCCGGTGCGATTGATTTTGCTTGGCCCTATTTGAGCCATAGTGATCGCTTTGTTCAGTATGCCGCAAGAATTGCAGTGGAACATCAGCCATTGTCCGAATGGCAAAGTAAAGCCCTTAATGAAACCAATACCAGAGCCTTGACACAGGCCATTATTGCCTTGGCAAGACATGGAAAAGCTTCTCAAAGAGACCAGATGATTCAAGCTTTGATGAAAGCCGATTATGGATCACTTGATGAGGGAGACAAAATGAATTTGGCCAGGGCTTTTGAAGTAGTAATCGCCAGACATGGAAACCCATCAGGAGCGGTAAGCAATCAATTGATAGCCTATTTGGATGAGCATTTCCCTGCAGAGACCAATGAAGTAAACCGGGTTATGGGTAAGGTCTTGGTTAAACTGGAAGCTCCCTCCGCTGTGCCTAAGTTATTGGGCATGTTGGACGAAGCCGAAGATGATCCTAATTTCCAAAAAACCCTTACAGCTTCCTCTGATTTGATCATGAGAAACCCAAGGTATGGTTTGGATATCGCCAATATGCTGGCCAATGTTCCACCGGCGCAACAAACTTATCTGGCCACTGTGCTTGGGGGTGCGAAAGCAGGATGGGATGAATCGTCTTACGAGAAATATTTTAACTGGACCAATAACGCCTTCCAATACAAAGGAGGAAGAAGTTATGTGGGCTTTATAGACCGGGCAAGGAAGATGGCACTAAGTACCGTTCCAAAATCCAAATTTGATCATTATGATGAATTGTCCGGCGGAAAAAGACTTTCTGGTTCAGGAAATGAAATTGTAGAATCTTCTATTCAGCCTGAAGGCCCGGGTAAAAGATGGACAGTGGAAGAAGCCGCACCTTTGGTAGAGGACCTTAAAGGAAGAGACCTGGAAAAAGGCGAAGCCATGTTTAATGCCACGCTTTGTAGTTCATGTCATGCCATGGGAGGTGAAGGTGGAGTTATTGGACCGGACCTTACCCAATTGGGTACCAGGTTTAGCCCTAAAGATATCCTTGAAGCAACAATTAACCCAAATGATGTCATCTCAGACCAATATGCTGCAATGGTATTCGTTATGGGAGACAAGTCGTCAGTGGTTGGTAGACTTATTAGAGAAGATGAGACTACCTACTATGTGTCACAAAATCCTTTTTCTCCGGATATGATTATGGAGATACCAAAGGATCAAGTGACAAGCACCAAAGAGTCTGAGGTTTCAGTGATGTTACCCGGCTTGGTCAATAGACTTAATGCAGAGGAGCTAAAAGATTTGATGGCATACCTTGTGTCCGGAGGAAATCCCAATCACGAAGTGTACCAATAAAATTTAAATGAATTTCAGGCCAAGCAAGTATTGTTTGGCCTGAAAACTTTCAACCTAAATCATCACCTAATGAAAAATAGACTTAAAATAACCTCAGTGCTTGCTATTTCTGCACTGACCTTTGCCTGTGGCTCCGGCCAGCAAAAGGAGGAAGCTGCAGCTGTAAAAGAGGAAAGCCCTGCCAAGACAGATTCAAATGATGGCTTTGTCAAGATTTTTGATGGAGAAAGCCTGAATGGTTGGGATGGAGATGCCACCTACTGGAGCGTGGAAAATGGTGCCATAATAGGAGAGATTACTGAAGGGACCAAATTGGAAAGGAATCATTTTTTAATTTATCAAGGTGGTCAGCCTGCAGACTTTGAGTTCAAAGCGGAATTTAAAATCACTGAAGCAGGAAACTCGGGCGTCAATTACAGAAGTGAACCTGTGGAAGGTTTAGCGCATGCCCTTAAAGGCTATCAAGCGGATATTGACGGGAAGAATAATTATACAGGACAGAATTACGAAGAGAGAAAAAGAACAACACTGGCTTATATCGGTCAACAAACCAAGATCAATCCTCAAGAAAAAGAAGGCAACCTCAGGGCCAATGTGGAGAAAAATGCCTGGTTGGGCCTTGAAGTGGTAAAGGAGTTAGGAGATAGGGCGGAAATGAGAAAAGTAGTGAAGTCCAATGATTGGAATGAAATACGTATTGTCGCCAAAGGCAACCGTTTGAAACACTATATCAACGGCACCCTTATGAGTGATGTTACCGATGAGGATCCTGCCAATAGCACTTCCAAAGGATATTTAGGCATGCAGGTGCATGTGGGGCCTCCAATGCAAGTAGCTTATCGCAATATTTATTTAAAAAATCTTTAATTTTAGCTGTTTATATAAATCGACAATGCTTTCCCGGGATGAACCCTACAGTGCAGGATAGTTTGCCGGAAATGGATTGTTATTTTAGTCGAATTAAGCTTTTAATGAAATATGAATCCAAAGAATCAGCGTTGGAAAGGGAAGGTAGGAAATGTAAAACAGCTGGGAGGTATCGAAACTGCCATATTGGACAATGGGACAGGTAAGGGGGTCAGGATAGCCAATATTGATACAGGAGCAGGATTTCGCTACCAGCTTGTTTTGGACAGGGCCATGGACATATCCACAGCCCAGTTTGGGGAGCATGGACTTGCTTGGATAAGTCATGTGGGCATTACTCCCCCTGCTCCATTTACTGCTGATGGTATAGATTGGTTAAGTACTTTTGGTGGAGGCTTGCTTACCACTTGTGGTCTTTCGCATGTGGGAGGCCCTGAGAATGACGCGTATGGAAAGAGAGGATTGCATGGGAGGATTTCCAATAATCCTGCAGAGATCATTGCCATAAAACAA
>NZ_CAXBOC010000330.1:0-6799 GCF_963976465.1 uncultured Cyclobacterium sp.
CCCAGGGTGGAAGTTATTTGGGACATAACCAATGGGCTGCCGCCAGCCAAACCCCACCAAGCCTTGAAGCAATTTTCCCATCAGTGGCTTCCACCAATGTATATGCCAACTGGATTACCATGGGAGGAGCATTCAGATTAAGCTTTAACTATGGTTGGGGTGTAGTTAGAATGCCAAATAAAATCATGCTTCCTCAGGATTGGCACACTGCGGCTTATACACCTGAAGAACTTAAATATGAGAATATTTTATACCACCTTCCCTTGAAAGACGGTGACTTGGCAAGTGCCGGAAAAGCAGTTCCACATTACAGGGATTGGGTTGAACATGAGGCTTATGATGACTATTGGAAAGAGGTAAGTGATGAGGAAAGGTTCAATAAAATTACCGTTCCTGCTTACAATACCGGAGGTTGGTTTGATATCTTCGTGATGGGCACCATCAATGGCTATGTAGGTATGAAAAATCACGGTGGAACACCCGAAGCAAGAAAAGGAACCAAAATGCTTATCGGGCCTTGGGGACATGGACCATCTAAATCTAACTCATATGGGGATATGAAATTTTCAGAAGATGCTTATGTGGATCTATTTGAAGAAGAATTAAAGTATTATGATTATTATTTGAAAGGTATTCAAAACGGCCTAGACAAAGAAAAGCCGGTCCAAATTTACTATATGGGCGAAAACAAGTGGAGGCATGAAGACGACTGGCCCATTCCCGGAACTGTATACAAAGAACTTTACCTAGGAGGCGATGCTCCGGCAAATTCCCTAAGGGGAGGGGGAACTTTGAGTTTTGAGAAAGCAGATAAAGCGCTTACTGATACCTATACCTATGATCCACAAGTTCCAGTGCCTACCTATGGAGGCAATAATTGTTGCGGTACACCTACCCCTGCTGGGCCGAAAGACCAAAGGGTGCTAGAAAGGAGAAATGATATTTTGGTTTACACTTCTGAATTCTTAACTGAGCCGGTATCCATTGCCGGGCCTGTATCCATGAAGCTCTTTGCTGCTACTGATGGACCTGATACAGATTGGATGATCAAATTGGTAGATGTTTACCCGGATGGAAGTGCCTACCCAATATCTGAAGGAATTTTGAGGGCCAAATTTAGAAATGGCACAGAAAAAGCAGAGCTATTGAAAGCCAACAAGGTTTATGAGTATGAAATAACACTTACAGGCACGGCCAATGTTTTCAAGCCGGGTCACCGAATTAGGGTAGATATTACTTCAAGTAATTTCCCCCAATTTGACAGAAACCCCAACACCGGAAAGCCACTGGGAAGTAGTGATGAAACGAGAGTTGCCCAGCAGACAATCCACCATGGAGGACCTAGGGCAAGTCATATCATCTTACCCATCGTAAAAGGATTTGAATAAATAGGCATACAATCATCAACCACTTATAACCACTAATGCAATAATCCATTCTCTGAATTTATCGGGGAATGGATTATTTACTTATAAAAATTAGCCTTGAGGGTTTAAAATCAGCTTGATTTAAGTAAAATTGAACCATTCATCAAAAATAGACAACCAAAATTAACAATATTTACATATATTAAATTTAGGTTCGCATGATTGATGGTCTTATATTACCCATATATTTTAAATTCACTTCTGTTATGACAATTAAAATTCATCAAATCCTTTTGTTGGCGTTTTTCCTATTGGTAGGCCAGGTTCAATCTACTTTTGCACAAAGTTCAGGTAACGATCCCGAAGCCAAATTAAAAGAAATGGGGATCATTCTTAAAACACCCGGCGAGCCTACGGCTAACTTTGTTTTGGCAGTTCAGGTAGGAAATCTTGTATTCCTTTCAGGACATGGTCCTATGCAAGAAAACGGAGAATACATGAAAGGTAAATTGGGATCTGAATTGACCGTTGATGAGGGGGCATTAGCCGCTCGACTAACCGGAATATCACTATTAACCTCACTCAAACACACCATAGGCTCTCTTGATCGAGTAAAAAGAATTGTAAAGGTTCTAGGTATGGTCAATGCTGCCCCTGATTTTGAACAACATCCACAAGTGATGCATGGCTTTTCCGATTTTATGGTGGAAGTATTTGGCGAAAGTGGTAAGCATGCACGCTCCGCGGTAGGAATGGGATCTTTACCTTTTGGCATTCCGGTGGAGATAGAAATGATCGTAGAGTTGAAAGAAGAATAATCAAGATTTAACAAATTGACTAACCTTAATAATACCATTTGCTTTGAAAATTCATGGGATTTATAAATTAATAATAGCATGTTCCCTATTGCTTTTCATGGTAGCAGTGGCAATGCTTTTAACGCAAAACACGGAATTTATTGGACCGGTTCTGATGGCGTTTTTTTTGTCGGCAGCCATTGGAGTTAGGGCCTTTCAAGCTACAAAGGGCCTTTCCTTTACTTTAATAATACTGACCGTTGTTGCTACAGCCTTAAATTTCCCGGATTATTTTCTTGAATTCAAAGGTTATGAACTGGCAGGTTTAATCACGCCATTGATCCAAGTGATCATGTTTGGTATGGGGACTTCCATGGGAATCAAGGATTTTATTGCCTTAGGGAAGTCTCCTAAATCGGTGATTGTGGGAGTATTTGCTCAATTTTTATTGATGCCGCTGATTGCTTTTGCCCTGGCTTCGGCAAGTGGCTTTTCTCCGGAAATTTCTGCCGGCCTTATATTATTGGGATGTGCACCTGTATCTGTGGCTTCACCCGTTTTTGCTTATTTGGCCAAGGCAAACGTAGCCCTATGCATCACCATAGTTTCGGTAACCACTCTTTTAGCTCCCTTGTTTATCCCTGTTTTAATGAAATTTTATGCAGGAGGATTTATTCCTATTGATGTGTTGGGAATGATGTGGAGTATCGTCAAAATGGTACTTTTCCCAATCGGTGCAGGCTTGATTTTCAATAAGTTTCTTCATGGAAAAGCCAAATGGCTGGATGCATCCATGCCATTTGTTTCAATGGGAGGGATTGCATTAATTGTGGCCATTATTATGGCTGCGGGAAGAGAAAGCTTATTGAATATGGGTTTGATGTTGGTTTTGATGGTCTTGTTACTTAATCTATTGGGATACTTGTCGGCCTATTGGATGGCTCGACTATTCAAGCTGGAGGAACAGGATTGTAGAACGATATCCATAACCACCGGTATGCAAAATGCCGGTTTAGTATCCGGAATAGCCAAAGAAATGGGGAAGATCGCAACGGTTGGATTGGCTTCTGCGGTATGTGGTCCATTAATGGGTTTTACCTCTTCTGTAATGGCCTCCTATTGGAATGGAAAACCACCCTTGAAACCTATTAAAGAAGAGTTGATTGAGGATTTAGAACAGCAGCCCAAAATAGATGAAAACCTCCAATAAACCTAACCATAATCAAGACCAAGGTCGCTATAAGCAGACCAATGGAGGAAGATTATTTTTGTTAAGTATTGGAAAAACAAAGACGTTAAAAATTAAAATGAAAAAAGTATGAAAACCAACTACAAAAAACACTTGGCTTTTAAAGGAATGCTGTCGGGAGTGATTTTGCTGATGAGCATCTTTAGCTTTAATACCTTTGCACAAGTGGCTAAAGAAAATCTTCGGCCGGCAGCTATAGGTAAAAAGGGAATGGTCGCGACAGCCAACCCTTTGGCAAGTCTTGCCGGGCAACAGGTTTTGGCCAAAGGGGGAAATGCCATTGATGCCATAGTAGCAGCTGCAGCTTCCCTAAATGCTGTAGAACCCTATATGTCCGGAACTGCCGGTGTGGGTTATATGCTTTTTTATTCAGCAGAAGAAGACCGGGTAAGGTCCCTGGTTTTTGGAGGTTGGGTGCCCAAGTCATTTAAAGCTATGTCTTTGAAAGATGAGGCAAAGGCTGCTGATGGCGCAGGTCATGGAGCCATTGAGACGGTAGGCCCTAGGATTGTTGCCATTCCGGGTAATTTGGCCGGATGGAACAGAGCATTGGAAGATTACGGGACCATGTCTCTCAAAGAGGTCTTTGAACCGACCATAGCCTATTTGGAAGATGGCGTTCCGATTACTGAGTTTGATCAGGCCATGTGGAGAGGGACTGTGGAGAGGGTAAGACCTCACAAAGAGTCCAGAGCCATTCTATTCAAAGATGGAGAAAACCCATACGAAATAGGAGATATTTTCACCAATAAACCTTTGGCAAAAACCATGAGGAGAATAGCGGACGAAGGTATTGAAGTATTTTATCAAGGAGATATTGCCGAGCAAATTGCGGCGGCATTCAAAAAAGATGGTGGCTTTATCACAGTGGAGGACTTGGCAATGGTACCGGGTCGTGTGCAATGGACAGATCCCATTTCAATTGACTATAGAGGATATAAAGTGTACAATAACCCTCCTCCGGGAATGGGTATTCAGCAATTACAAACCCTTAAAATAATGGAGGGTTTTGACTTACAAGCCATGGGGCACAATAGTACAGAATACCTTGCCCATTTGATGGAAGCCATTTATTTGAGTAGGATTGATACAGATAAGTATGTTGGAGATCCGGATTATGTTGATGTGCCGGTAGACAGATTGCTTTCTGACAGTTACCTTGACGAACAGCGTAAGAAAGTGGTTGAAAGGGTGAAAAATCGTAAAATAGCCGACAGGAGTGATTTTACTGAGTCCGAGCTCGAGTTGTTGGGCAGTTTAAAAGACAAAATGGATCCCAAATACCAGTATGCAACCACCAGCCTTTCTGCCATGGATCAATGGGGTAACGCAGTGGTAATTATCCAAACCCATGGTGGAGGATTTGGTTCTGGATATGTGGCCGGAAAAACAGGGTTGATTTTCAATAGCGCCATTGACTGGATGGAAAAAACACCGGGATTAGCGAATAGTGTAGAGCCTTGGAAAGCTGTAGGTTGGTGTGTTGGAGGAATGATGCAGTTCCACAAAGATGGTAAACCTGAATTGGTCGTGGGTTCTCCCGGCAGCTTTGGTATTTTACAGTCGGTGCCCCAAGTAGCCATGAATTATATCGATTTTGGGATGAATATTCAGGATGCCATAAGTGCTCCTAGGTTTCGTTGGAAAGACGAACTGGGATCCGTGCCTGCCAAAGAAATCATCATTGAAACCCGTGTAGACAATCAGGTGCTTAAAAGTTTAAGACAAATGGGCTATCTATTGGATACAAGTTTGGGCGATTGGTCCATGACAGTAGGAGGAGCTCAGGGTGTTTCTATCGATAGAAAATCCGGCTGGATAATGGGAGGAGCAGATCCTAGAAGAAACGGATATGCCGTGGGCTGGTAGCCGATAATTACCGGAAAAGTCTTTTTAGTAATTAGAAATGATTAAAATGACAATCTGGATATTTTAATGGAGCGATTTGACATGATTGATTACAAAAAGCAATTGATCGGACCCTCAAAAGAATCATAATACTTAAACCGCTATCAATACATAAATGAATAAGGAAATAGAAAATCCAAGAAGAAATTTCATAAAGAAATCAGCTTTGGCAGCCACGGCCATCAATTTATCCGGCATGTTCTGGGAGACAGAGGCTAAAGCCATGGCCAAAGTCATTGAGCTAAGCAGTGACAAGCCTGCTTCTGAGCAAAAAACAGTCGCATTGATTGCCAATATCTATCGGAACAGTGCCCATGCTGATGTAATTGCCACCAAGCTTTTTGCAGGTATTCCAACTGATGATGGCATGGTAGCCCCACAGGTGAAAATTATATCGGTATGGATCGACCAGATCGGAGACAATGATACCGGAGTGCGAATTGCCGGAATGAATGGTGCCAAAATGTACGATACCATCGCCGGAGCACTCACATTGGGAGGTGATAAGCTTGCTGTGGATGCGGTGATTTATGTAGGGGAACATGGGGATTATGATAAAAGTCGCTATGGCATAAAAATGTACCCGAGAATGAATTATCTGGAGCAAATTTTCAGGGTTTTTGATGCTTCTAACAAATCGGTTCCATTATTTAATGACAAGCACCTTTCTTACAGTTGGTTGGACAGTAAGTGGGTGTATGACAGGGCAAAGGAACTGAATGTGCCTATGATGGCCGGGTCATCCTTGCCCTTTTGTTGGAGGGACCAGCCATTGGAGCATCCTTTAGGGGTTAAGATTACCGAAGCAGTCGCTATAGGTTATGCTTCTCTGGATGCCTATGGGTTCCATGTAGCAGAGATTTTGCAATGCATGGTGGAAAGAAGAGAGGGAGGAGAAACGGGAGTAAGGAGCGTACTTGGTCTTGGAGGAGATGATGTTTGGAAAGCCATGGATGATGGAGAGATCAACCTGGATTTGGTAAATGCAGCATGTAATAAAATACAAGGAAGAAAAGAAGGGAACATGCGGGATTTGGTAAAAGATCCAAATGCCATTATTGTAGAATATACAGATGGTACCAAAGGCGCGATTGTGATGCTCACGGGATATGTTAACCAGGGTTGGGCCTATGCAGCCAATACTGCTCAGGGCCAGGTGGCTACCGAATTTGTGCTGGACCATAGCATGAGCTATTCTCATTTCAGTTACCTGACATTAAATATTCAGAAGTTCATTGTCACCGGAAATCCTACAGCTCCGGTGGAGCGGACATTACTTACCAGTGGTATTTCAGACATGGGTATCCGGTCTCTGGTAGATGGTAAAAAAATTGAAACACCTTTCTTAAATATTAAATATTCAGCAGCAGGTTTTGAGCCAATCAGGCCGACCGCTCCAAGACCTGAAGGACAGAGTATAGGCCCATGGCCTCCTAAAGGTTATGAATTTATTATACCTGAAAGATTTAAAAAATAGT
>NZ_CAXBOC010000331.1:0-6771 GCF_963976465.1 uncultured Cyclobacterium sp.
GTATTGGTTTCCTCATATACTTTTATTGCCAGTGTAGCGGCCATATTACAGACGGGTGCAATGCCTGTATTCGTAGATTCAGATCCTGAAACTTTTCAGCTTGACCCGGAAGAAATAAAGAAGAAAATCAACAGCAAAACCAGGGCAATTTTGCCGGTACATATTTTGGGCTTGCCGGCAGATATGGACAGTATCATGACCATTGCCAAACAAAACAACCTGATTGTTGTGGAAGATGCCTGCCAAGGTTGGTTGGCAGAATATGACCATAAAAAAGTAGGCACCTTTGGCCTTGCCGGTTGTTTTAGCTTTCAGAATTCCAAAAATTTACCCATGGGAGAAGGAGGTGCCATCGTAAGCGACAACGATGAGTTTATGGACAAGTGCTTTTCTTACCATAACTATGGGTACCCATATGGATCCCTGGTTGGGGCTGTTAACCAAGGAGCTGTTATGGCAGGAACTAAACTCAGGCTAACGGAGTATCAGGCGGCCATTGGCTTGAGTCAATTGGAACGGTTGGATGATGAAACAAGATTGAGAGAGACCAATGCAAGCTATCTTAAAGAACAGTTGGAAGGCATTCCCGGGATTAGCACTTATGTCCTGTACCCAAAGGTTAATCGGGCAGTTTTTCACCTTTTCCCTTTCCGGTTTCATAGGGAAGGGTTCAAAGGGCTATCCAGAGATGTTTTTATAAAAGCTTTGCGAGCAGAGGGAATCCCCTGCAGTAGTGGCTACACTCCCCTGAATGATAAACTGTACTTAAAAGATGCTTTTAATTCCAAAAATTACCAGCGAATGTATCAGGCGGAAGAATTGGATTTTGAGAAATTTGTAGCTGAAAACCAATGTCCTATAACGGATAAGCTGTGTAACGAAGAGGCCATATGGTTGTCTCAGCGCATGTTGCTGGGGAGCCGCACTGATATGGACGATATAGCCAATGCCATAAAAAAGATTCATGAAAATGTAGAAGAATTACTTACCTATAAAGGATAATTTAATACCATAATTAAAATTGAACAAACCATTGAAATCAGAAAATAATAAAGAAGGGCTATTGGCACAAGCCTACTATTCAGGCTTTGAATTGGCCCATGACACTTACCAGGCCATGAGTTGTGCCTCAGACGGGAAGATTTACTATGTATTGTCCTCGGAGTCTGTAACCAAAGCCGGTCAACTGTATAGCTTTGATCCGGAGACTGAGAAGATAGAGTGGTTAGCTGACCTTTCAGAGGCTTCCGGAGAAGGGGATAGCAATACCTTACCACAAGGGAAAAGTCACGTTCCTTTTTTTGAAAAAGAGGACAAATTGTATTTTGGAACCCATATTGGTGTTTATGAAATGATCGATGATATGGAGCGACTTCCCGTTAATCCAATGGATGGGGTCGCACCTTATTTGGGAGGACATTTCTTGAGTTTTGATATGAAGACCAAGGAGATAGAAGATCTTGGAATTGTTCCATATGGAGAAGGGGTGTTAACCATGACCATGGATACCAAGCGAAACCAGATTTATGCACTTACATGGCCGAGCGGTAATTTTCTACATTTGGATTTGAATACCACGATACTTAAGGATTTCGGTCCAATTTCCGAGAAAGGTGAAGCAGGGATTGTAGGAGATGACTATAGGGTTTTGTGCAGATCATTATTGGTTGTTCCGGATACCGGTAACCTGTATTATACCACCTCCAAAGGAGATATTTTCAGCTATAATCCCGAGAAAGAGGAGGGGCCTTCAAAGCTGCTTGACATTCATATGAGAAGGGATTATTTTGGAGAGTATGATCCTAAAGTTCCCGGTAATATGGGCTACAATTGGAGAAGGATATTTTGGCATGAGGAAGATAATGTGGCATACGGGATTCATGGTAACTCCAATTACCTTTTTAAATTTGACCCGGAAAATGCAAAAATTGAACTACTGGACAGGCTTTCTTCGCTTCCTTCTAAAAGAATGGGAATGTTTGATCAGTTCAGCTATGGCTACTTGGGCTTTGACTTGGGGCCGGACAAAGAAACCTTGTATTACCTTACAGGAGGCCCATTAAGTGATAGACCGCCCATTGATGGAGCCAAGAAAATTGCCAAAGGTGCGGCCAAAGAGCTGGAAAATTTACATTTGGTAACCTACCATTTGCCTACAGGCACTTACAAGGATCATGGCCCGGCTTTTTATGAAGATGGAAGCATCCCTACTTATGTAAATGCCATAGCCATTGATAAAAGCAAAAATGTCTATACCATGGCAAGAATGCAAATGCCATTTGGAGAGATTCAGGATTTGGTGAAAATTCACTATCCTAAATCATAAAAAGATAAAAAAAGGAGCCTATTTTAGGCTCCTTTTTAATTATTTACTTTTTGAACTCATTATTAATTTTATCAGTCCTCCTTTGACAAGATCTTCATGCCTTAGTCCGATACCTTCGATCGTTTGACCATTGAAGGTTTTCTGAGAAAGATAATAATTGTTCGGTCCATTGTTTTCTGCCTGAATGGTGATTGACTTTCCGGGATAGTATTCTTCATTCAAGTGAATTACGGCTTTGTCAAAGATAGGGCTTCCCAATTCATAGATGGGGTTTTCTTCAGTGCCGGCATTCATCTGAAACAATCCCAGTTTCATCAACACGGCCAAAGAACCCATAAGTCCTTGGTCTTCATCTCCATTGAAACCGCTTTCGGGAGATAGCCCAGAAAATGCTGCCTCCAATATTTTTCTTGACCAATATTGTGTGAGATCAGGCCGGTCCAAATAATTGAATATATAAGCCGTTTGAATGGAAGGTTGATTTCCATAATTAATCGGAATTCTACGGTACTCGGGATGGGTTTCTACAGAATGGGAGGTTCCAGATGTAAAGCCCAGTTTTTCAGCCTGTTCAAATTGTTCGTTCAGTCGAGCAGCAGCTTTTTCTTTTCCACCCATTAGGCCGGCCAAACCTTCTATGTCATGGGGTACAAACCAAGTGAATTGCGCTCCATTGGCCTCTACATAACCTTTGGCATAGTTGTAGGGATCAAAGGGGTTGGCCCATTTTCCATCTACATTCTTAGGCCTGATCCAGCCACTTTCCGCATCGTAGAGGTTTTGGTAATTTTTTGAACGTGCCAAAAAATTATCAGCATCCTCTTTTTTGCCTAAAGCAAGTGCGAGTTGCGCAAGAGTCCAATCCTGATAACTGTACTCCAAAGTTTGTCCGGCACCTTGTTCATGTCCTCCAAAACGGCCTCTTGGGTTAGGGTAAGGAACGTAGCCCATTTTTATATAGTCTTCCACATTACCTCCTTTAGCAGTTTTGTGCTCATAACCTGACCTGCTCATCATTCCTCCGGGCATATGGTTTTTACGGAGTCCCTCGTATGCCTTGTCAATATCAAATCCTCTGATTCCTTTTTGGTAAAGCCCTACAAACAGTGGGGTGCTAGATGCACCGGTCATGACATAGGTGTAATTGCCTCCTGAAGGGCCCCGTGGAATCAAACCTCCATCTTGGTAATATTGAAGCAAACTGTTGGCAAATTCTTCAGCTATTTCCGGATATACCAAGCCCCACAATACATTAATGGTCCACTGAGCACCCCAAAAAGAATCGGAATTAAAGTGCCTAAAAAGTGGCTTTCCTTGGTCATCTACTGGCAATTGACCAACCCGGAAAGATGTTCCGGTATTGTCCGGGTAAGCACCATTTACATCACTAATGGTCCTTCTTCCTTGAAGAGATTTCCATAGATCTGTATAAAAACGCCTTTGTTGCGTTACTGTATTACCTTCTACTTCAATACGACCGAGAAGTTCATTCCAAACCTCTTGGGTTTCTTTGACCACCTTGTCAAAATCCCAATGGGGAAGTTCTTCTTTCTTATTTAAGGCTGCATTTTCAGGCTTAGTATAAGAAAGTGCTACTTTCATTTGTAAAGGCTTTCCCTTACTTTTTCCAAAGCTCACTATTTTATGTGGAGAATCTTCAGACTCCACCCAATCCACTATGGGTTGATCAAACTCGACTTGGAAATAAACAGTCAAAGTGTTGGGCCTTCTGGATGTAGGGGAATTGGTGACTTGCCCTTCCAGTAGATATGGTGAAATTTGTTTTAAACTTCCATCGATCATTTTACTGGGTCCTAACACTCCTTCTAAATGAAATAAAATGGCCTGATTTTTATCTTCAGGAAAGGTGTACCTATGTAAGCCTACACGTTGGCTAGCTGTTAATTCTGCAGAAATACCATAGCGTTTTAGAAAGACTTTGTGGTAACCGGGCATTATGGTTTCCAAGTCCCTGTCGTAAGTAGAGTAATAGTCTGCCAGCAGATCCTCAGGAGCTGCATCAAAACTGACAGGCATCACAGAAACGCCGGACATTTGCCAGGCATGAATATGACTGAAACCTTTTACTGTATCCGAATTATACCTGTAACCACTTCCCCAAGCACCGTCAATTTCGTGATCAGGGCTTAAGTTAACCATTCCAAAAGGTCTGGTGGCGGCACTAAAATAAAACCATCTTGAGTTAGCGGCATCCAAAAGAGGATAGACTTTATCAATAGGTTTAGGTTCTGGGTTTAATTGGAATCCCATGGATGGGATTACCAATAAGATTGTTAATAAATTGACTAGGAGTTTTAGCATATTGATAGCTATTGTTTTTTAGAAAGTGCCAATTGCCAGTTCCAGCTGTCTCTTAGCGCTTCCTCCAAATTGAATCGGGCTTTCCAGTTTAATTCATCGTTGATTTTTGCTGTATCAGCCCAAACTTTAACCACGTCACCAGGTCTTCTGGGGCCGATTTTATAATTGAGGGGTTTACCACTTACTTTTTCAAAGGCCTTGATCACATCCATTACTGTGTTTCCATTACCGGTTCCCACATTGAAAATATCATAAAAAGGGGCTTCTTTTCCTTTAAGATGTGAAATGGCTTTTACATGTGCTTCTGCCAAATCCATTACATGAATATAATCCCTTACACAAGTACCGTCTGGGGTATCGTAATCATCTCCAAATACAGTCAATTCTTTCCTTATCCCTACACCTGTTTGGGTGACAAAAGGAACGAGATTAGAGGGAACTCCTAAAGGTAATTCACCTATTTCAGAAGATGTATGCGCACCAATCGGGTTAAAATACCTCAGGGCAATAGCGGATAAAGCAACCTTACTATTTACCTGATCCACTAGGATGTCTTCGCAGATCTTTTTGGTATTTCCATAAGGGCTTTCTGCTTTTTTCCTTGGTGTGGACTCTTTGACGGGGAGTTTGTCGGGCTGACCGTATACAGTACAGGAAGAAGAGAATACCAGGTTTACCACATTGTGTTTATTCATGGTTTCCAAAAGAACCACCAAACTACTGATATTGTTGTGGTAATATTTTAAAGGAAGCATTGAGCTCTCACCTACAGCCTTGAAGGCAGCAAAATGAATCACTCCTGACAGTTTGTTTTCAGTAAAAATGCGGTCCATTAAAGCAGCATCGTTACAGTCTCCTTCGTAGCAAAGGATGTCCTGACCTGTGATTTTTTTTAATCCATCTAAAGCGCTTTTTTCTGAGTTTGAAAAATCATCGATGATGATGGGCTGGTAGCCGGCTTCCAAAAGAGCCACCGCCGTATGGGAACCTATATATCCGGCCCCACCAGTTATTAAAATATTTTCCATGCTCAAATATAAAGTTTTAACCTATTCATAGAAAGAAATCAAACTTAATATATCATGGGATGATTGCCCAATATATTATTTATGCCAAAGGAGGAGGCTTCAGAGGATTTATTGATTCAGTTATGCTTTTCTTCGAGCTATGTATTCATCGAGGGATGGAAGGCTTTATTTGACTAGGAACTTAGCATACATGATGGAAGGAAATCAGTTGATAGGACTCGGGATCCAAATGGGTTTCCGGTTTTGCTTTAAGAAGAAAAGGGAAATGGCAAGAGAATTATGCGGTTTACAAAAAAAAAACAGCTAAGCGCTGGCTTTGAATGTAAATGAGCGAGGCAGGTCTAAAAGGTTGGATTAGCCTTTAGGTTGGCTATGTTGTACTGATAATAATTCGGAGAATTCTCTAATGGTTTTGGTGTTTGTTTTGGGGTGTCAATAAGTTTCTCTACCTTTGCAGGCTGAAAGGAGGTGTAATTATATGATCGTAGTAAACGTAAAAGAGAACGAATCTATCGAAAAAGCGCTAAAGCGTTTCAAGAAGAAGTTTGACAAAACTGGAGTCATCCGTGAATTGAGAAGCAGACAGGCTTTTGAAAAACCTTCTATCACTAGAAGAACAGAAGTAATTAAAGCAGCTTACAAGCAACGCATGCAAGAAGAAGAAGGTAAATAAGAAAACCTTTCTTTTTCAGAAAATATTGAGCATATTGATGTTTTATAAGACATCAATATGCTTTTTTCATTTATCAGCTATCTTGAACACGAGAAAAGAGTAAGCCGGCATACCATTTTGGCTTACCAGAAAGACCTGGACCAGTTTATGGAATTCATAAACACGGCTTTTGGTATGGCTCACCCTGAAGAGGCAGGTCATGCAGAAATTAGGGCTTGGATGGTTGACCTTATTGAAGATGGACTAGAAGTCGCTACAGTCAACAGGAAAATGGCCACTTTACGGTCATTTTATAAATTTTTATTGCGGTCTGAAATTATCAGTAAAGACCCTACTTTTAAAATCCGCTCCTTAAAAAAAGGGAGAAGCCTGCCCGCATTTATTCAGGAAAAGGAAATACAGACTTTATTAGAAGAAAGTAA